>NZ_MOMD01000076.1:0-23172 GCF_001983015.1 Frankia sp. CcI156 | reverse complement strand
GACCTGGGCCCCACGGGGACACACCCCGACCGTGCGAGTGTCCGGGAAGGGCTCCGGGCGGGTCTCGATGGCAGCCCTGGTCTGCTACCGGCCCGGCCAGCGGCCCCGGCTGTTCTACCGGGTCCTGACCCACCACGGCCGTAAGGGCGAGCGTCGTAGCTTCTCCGAGGACGACTACGCCACCCTGCTCGTCGCCGCGCACCACCAGCTCCGTGCTCCGATCATCCTGTGTTGGGACAACCTCAACACCCACCGCAGCGCCGCGATGCGCAGGTTCCTCACCCGCCACGCCCACTGGCTGACCGTKATCCCCCTGCCCGCCTACGCCCCCGACCTCAACCCCGTCGAAGGCGTGTGGGCCCACGTCAAACGCGACCTGGGCAACCACGTCCGGGTCACCGTCGACCAGCTCACCGCCACGATCAAGACCCTGCTCAAACGCGTCCAGTACCGGCCCGACCTGATCGCCGGCTTCCTCGRCCAGACCGAACTGATCATCGACCCGGAACCGCCGTAGCCAGACCCTGACCATTCAAGCTCTGTAGTGGTGTCCGCTGCCGAACGTCACATGATGCCGGGCCGAACCGCGGGAGAGCTCGAACCGCTGCGGGCTGTCGACATGGGCCTCGTCCCTGGCAGCGGAGTCCAGCGAGACGAACACCGTGGCACCCGCGGGGACGGTGACCGAGCCCAGTTCCACGTCGGCCATCGCGTACGTCATGCCGGCGAAGCCAGTGCTGGACTGGGCATAACGGAGGATCTCCTCGACCGCCGCCGCGATGTCCGTCCTGCCCCGCTTCAGATGCTCCATCTGCTCCGGATGCCGGAACATCGCCAGGAACCCGTTGCCGATCTGGACGACCGTGCTCTCGTAACCGGCGATCGCGGTCAGCAGGACGGTCGACACCAGTTCCTCGTCGGAGAACCCTGTGCCGTCCTCGTCCCGAACCACGGTCAGGGCACCCAGAGCGCCGTTGCCCGGCTCCTCACGCTCACGGAGGACCATCTCCACCGCGCAGTCGTGCAGCGAACGCATCGCCTCGCCGAGGCACTGTTGCATCGGCGGAGTCCGCTGTCCTGCGGCTGTCGATCAGTCATGATCGAGTGATGCGTCGACGTCGTGCCTGTCCACCGGTTCCGGTGTCGGAGTTCGCGGGGTTCCGGTTCCCACCTGAGGTGATTGTCCTCGCTGTCCGCTGGTACCTGCGGTACGTACTGTCCTACCGGGACGTCGAGGAGCTGCTCGCTGAACGCGGCCTCGAGGTCGACCACGTCACGGTCTATCGGTGGGTGCAGCRCTTCACGCCCTTGCTGGTGGAGGCGGCCCGGCCGTGCCGGCACCGTCCTGGCGGAAGGTGGTTCGTCGACGAGACCTACGTCAAGGTCTCCGGCCGCTGGACCTACGTGTACCGGGCGGTCGACCAATACGGGCAGGTCATCGACGTCCTCGCCAGCACACGGCGCGACCAGGCAACCGCCCGGCGATTCTTCGTTCGAGCGCTGACGTATGGGCGCCGCCCGGACGAGGTCACCACCGACAAGGCCGCGGTCTACCCGCGGGTCCTCGACGAGCTGGTACCCGAGGCCTGCCACATCGACGCCGCCCGGGAGAACAACCGGATCGAAGCCGACCACRGCCGGTTGACAGCACGGCTCCGACCGATGCGCGGACTGAAACGACTGCGGTCCGTCCAGACGATCAGCGCCGGCCACGCGCTGGTCCAGAACATCCGCCGCGGCCACTACGAACTCGGGATCGACACCAGRCCGCAGATACGGCTGGCAGCCGCGTTCACCGAACTCGCCGCCGCTGTCTGACCGACGGTCGTCCCGGCCGCTGGCATGCCCAGCTTCCCCATAATGCAACAGCGCCAGCCTAGATCGTGACGATCCTCAGGAGGTCTTCCAGGCCGGCGAGGTCGGCGGCGTTGCGGGTGTAGATGCTGGCTCCGTGGGCGTGGGCGGTGGCCGCAATCAGCAGGTCCATGGTGCGTGCGCGTGGCTGGCGCCCGACTTCGACGACACGGGCGGCGAGACGTCCGTAGCTGTCGGCGACGGCGTCGTCGACGGGCAGCGGGTCGAACCGTCGTTGGATCGCGCTGAGGCGGGCGAGCCGGGTCGCGCGGGCCTGGGGCGTCCTGGCGACGAGGATGCCGAACTGGAGTTCGGCGATGCTGATGACGCTGACGGCCAGCTCGCCGGGGAGGGGGGTGACGTCTGTGGCGACCAGGACACTGGTGTCGAGGACGCCGCGCGTCATCGGCGCCCCCAGGGATCCGTGAGGGAATTGTCGACGAGGGTGCGGTCCTGYGGCCAGTCGGTGTCCTCCGGCTGCGCGAAGAGATCAGCCAGATCGTCCCAGCGCCGCCACGTACGCGGACTCACCGGGCCGAGGACGGCTGCTGGCCGGCCGGCCACGGTGATGGTGAGCCGTTCACCGGCCTGGGCGCGGCGCACCAGGTCGCTGGCGTTCTGCCGGACCTCTCGAAGCCCTATCTCGTCCACCCTCCGAGGGTAGCACTTGTGCTACCTGCGTGTCGGTGCGCGGATGCTCCGGTACGGCGCGGCATCGGCACTGTTACAGGCGCTGTTGCATTATGGGGAAGCTGGGTATGCCAACGGGCCGGATGTCTGCTGGTCAGAGGGCTGCGGCGAGTTCGGTGAACGCGGCTGCCAACCTCAGGTGCGGGCTGCTGTCGATTCCGAGTTCGTAGTGGCCGCGGCGGATGTTCTGGACCAAGGCGTGTCCGGCGCTGACGGTCTGGACGGAGCGGAGGCGTTTCAGTCCGCGCATCGGCCGGATCCGTGCTGTCAACCGGCCGTGGTCGGTTTCGATCCGGTTGTTCTCCCGGGCGGCGTCGACATGACAGGCCCCAGGGAGTAGCTCGTCGAGGACCCGCGGGTAGACCGCGGCCTTGTCCGTAGTGACCTCGACCGGGCGGCGCCCGTGCGTCAGCGCCCGGGCGAAGAAGCGTCGGGCGGCGGCCTGGTCGCGGTGGGTGCTGGCCAGGACGTCGATGACCTGCCCGTGCTGGTCAACAGCCCGGTACACGTACGTCCACCGGCCGGAGACCTTGACGTAGGTTTCATCCACGAACCACCTGTCACCGGGCCGGTGCCGGCACGGCCGGGCCGCGTCGACCAGCAGGGGCGTGAAGCGCCGCACCCACCGGTACACCGTGACGTGATCAACCTCGAGGCCGCGTTCCGCGAGGAGCTCCTCGACATCCCGGTAGGACAGCGCGTACCGCAGATACCAGCGGACGGCGAGGACGATCACCTCGGGTGGGAACCGGAAGCCGGCGAACTCCGACACTGGGACCGGTGGACAGGCACGACGYCGACGCATCACTCGATCATGACCGGACGGCGGCCGTGGGACAACGGACTCCGCCGATGCAACAGTGCCCCGGGAACTGGCGGCGCGTATCCCGGAACTGGTGCTGCACTACCTCACCCGGCTGCCGGCCACCACCGAGTTCCTCGTCGCCGGCCCGGACTTCGGAGCCTTCGGCCGCCTTCCGGAGGGCCGGCTGCACCGGCGGCCCCGCTACGGCGCGCGGGAGTACCTCGACCTGCTCGGCGCCGCGGACGCCGTTCTGGCGCTCTCGCTGCCGTCGTTTGCCCTGGAACGGGCGGTGTGGACCGATGTGCCCGGGGTGGCCGTCGTCAACGGTTTCGACTTGGCGGACGACAACGGCGTCGAACGTCTGCACGCTGCGATCGGGGAGCCCAGCCCCGCYGTACGCTCGTGGCTGGACGCCTATCCCGGGCCCCTGCCGTCGTACCAAACCTGGCCGATGCGGTGGAACGATCTCGTCCGGCCGACGTGGAGCGGCAACCCGTTCGCGGCTACGATGGTCCACGAGGAAATCCTCGACGAGGAGTCCGTCAGCACGGCTTTGGAGGCCGTGTTGTACGACGAGTCGGTTCGTACGGAGCTCGCCGAAGCGCGGGCCGGATACCGCCGTGCCCTGGCAGCGTTGCCGGCTACCATCGAGGCGTTCCACCAGGTGGCGAGCGTGCACGGCCTCACGTTCTGACCGGTCCGGGAGTACCGCCGGAAGCGGCACCCGAGGGCGGGGCATCGCCCATCGGCGATGCCCCGCCCGGCGGTGGATCGGTCACCGGACGCTGGAGGCCGCTGCGGCACGGTCCAACTCGGCGCGGACCATCTCCGGCGGCTGCATGCCCGAGAACGGCCGGCCGCCGTCGACGACGAGCGTCGGCACGCCGCTCACCCGCAACTCGGCGGCGCGGCGCTGATCGGCGATGACGGCGTCGGCGTAGCGGTCACCGGCGAGCACCGCGCCCGTCTCCTCCTCGGGCAGGCCCACCTCGTGCGCCAACTCCAGCAGGACGAGGTGGTCGGCGACGTTCCGCCCCTCCGCCTGGTAGGCCCGCAGCAGCGCCTCGACGAGCGCATCGGCCCGCTCATGGTCGGCCGCGAAATGGGTCAGCCGATGCGCGTCGAAAGTGTTGACGGGACGCGCTTTGTCGAGGTCGATAGCCAAGCCCAGGTCCGTGCCGAGCTGCTCGATCAGGGCCAGCCGCACGGGCAGCTGGTCCGGTGCGGTCCATGTGGCCATCGCCTCGGCGGCGGTCGGGCCAGGGATGCGCCCCTCGTCCGGTGACAACTGATAGCTGCGCCACCGCAGTCGAACCTCGTCGCGGCCGGGAAAATCCGTCAGGACCCGCCGCAGCCGGTGCTTACCGATGTAGCACCAGGGGCACAGCACGTCGTAGAAGACCTCGATCAGCACGCCGCTCACCCCCGGAGCAGGACGGCGGTCTTGCCGCGGGCATGGCCGGTGTCGATCCGACGGTGCGCGTCGGCGATCCGGTCCAGTGGGAAGACCTCCGACACGGTCAGCGTCAGTCGCCCGGCGCGGTACAGGTCGGTGATCGCCCGTAGCCGCTGACCCGAGCGCTGGCTGCGCAGGAATCGTACGCCGAGCTCGTCCGCCCGGGCGAAATCCACCAGGGTGCCGATCCGGCTCCGGTCGGCGACCACCTCGAGGCAGGCATCCAGGGCCGCGCCGCCCGCGGCGTCCAGGGCGACGTCGACACCACCGGGTGCCAGGGCTCGCACGCGGTCGACCAGTCCGTCGCCGTAGGTGGTCGGTGTGGCCCCCAGCGAGCGCAGGTAGTCCTGGTTCGCCGGGCCGGCCGTTCCGATCACCGTCGCGCCCGCGGCCAGGGCCAGCTGCACCGCGACCGTTCCGACGCCGCCGGAGGCGCCGTGGATCAGCAGAGTGTCGCCGACGCTGACCTTCAGTTCGTCCAGCGCGGTGTGTGCGGTCTGCGCCGACGCCGACAGGGTGCCCGCCTGCGGCCAGGTCATCCCGGACGGCTTGGAGACGACCTGCTCTGGAGGGACGACGACGTACTCGGCGCAGCTGGCGAGCATGGCCCAGCCGAGCACCTCGTCGCCGATCCGGAAGTCTGTGACGCCGGTGCCGATCTCGTCGACGACACCGGCGAAGTCGTTGCCGACTATCTGCGGGAACCGCAGGGTCTGCCCCGGCGGTGTCCAGCCGGACCGTACCGACGAGTCGTACGCTTGCACGCCCGCCGCCTCGACTCGGACCCGAACCTCTCCCGGCCCAGCTTCGGGTGTGGCAACCTCGACCACCTGTAGCACCTCCGGACCACCGAAGGTGTAGAATGCCGCGGCCCGCATGGATCTCCTCTCCGGATGTTCCGACGCCGGCCCATCAGGGCCGGGGACGTCAGAAACAGCCTGCAATCTCAAGTGCGCTTGAGGTCAAGCAGGTAGTCGTGCTCGACCCGCCGGGACCGGTTGAGTAGCCCCCCGTCCGCGCGGATCAGCACGTCGTGGACAACGCAACTGGGCGCGATCTCGGGCTGGCGCTCACCGGGACGGCTGGTCACCACGAGCAMGTAGAAGGTGGACCGCAGGCTCCCGTCCGGGGCCTCGATCAGGTGGATCATGTTGAACCAGTGGCGGCGCTGCACCGGCTCGGTGGCGAAACGCTCCTCGTGGAAAGCCCGCAGCTCGCGTGCGATGCCGTCCCGGGTGTGGGCCGCGGGCCGCCCCGGCGTGTGGCTGAACTCGCCGTCCTCGGTGAAGGTGGCCGCGTACTCGTCGAAGCGGCAGGCATCGAGCGCGTGCATCTGCCGGGCGTAGAACTGCTGGACCTGCGTGTAGACATCGGTGCTGATCGCGGTGGCGGACATTGGCTTCCTCTCCTGATGACCCGCGGCCGGGCCGCGGTCCGGGCTGCGGCGAAACTAATGCGAGTGGGTTGAGAGGCACTCGAAACGGCCGCCCGGCGGCCCATCCGGTGCTCCACGACGGCTCGACCGCGTTTCGAGAGGGCTGCCGCAATGTCGGGGTCGGCCGACCATGGCGGAGTCATCGGAGGAAACATGAGCCAGCAGAGCCAGCCGGTGGCATTGGTCACCGGTGCCACCAGCGGTATCGGACTGGAGATTGCCACCCGGCTCGCGCGTCGCGGCGCCCGGGTGTACCTCTGCGCGCRATCGGCTGACAATGTGGCCGCGACGGTGAAGTCACTACAGGAACAGAACCTCGCCGTGGACGGCMGGGCCTGCGACGTCACGGACGGGACGCAGGTCACCGATCTGATCTGCGCGGTCGTCGACCGGTTCGGGCCGCTGGACATTCTGGTCAACAATGCCGGACGCAGCGGCGGYGGCGTCACCGCGGAGATCGCCGACGAGCTGTGGCTTGACGTCATCAACACCAACCTCAACAGCGTCTTCATCGTCACCCGGGAAGCGCTGCGCGCCRGTGGCCTGGCCGGCCGGGCGGGCGGGCGAATCATCAACATCGCCTCCACAGGGGGCAAGCAGGGAGTGCAGAACRGCGCACCATATTCGGCCGCGAAGCACGGTGTGGTGGGCCTGACCAAGGCATGGGGCCTGGAACTGGCCAAGACCGGCGTCACCATGAACGCGGTCTGCCCCGGCTTCGTCGAGACGCCCATGGCACAGACCGTCCGTGGGACCTACGCCAAGCTCTGGGGCGTCACCGAGGCCGAGGCGCACGACCGGGTGACCGCGCGTGTCCCGATCGGCCGCTATGTCCGGCCGGACGAGGTCGCCGCGATGGTCGAGTACCTCGTCAGTGACGAGGCTGCCGCCGTGACCGCCCAGGCAATCAACGTCTGCGGCGGTCTCGGCAACTACTGAGGTCCAGTGCCGTACCACCGGAGGCAGACATGAAGCTGACCACGGCCGGTTCCACTCTGCAGGCGGCGGCGGAGGTGGCGGCGGTGTCGGCCGCCAAGCACGTGCGTGAGGCGGAGACCGACCGGCGACTCCCGCGTGCGTCGATCGACTCCGTGCTCGCCGCGGGGTTCGCCCGGCACTTCGTGCCCACGCGGTACGGGGGGGACAGTGGCACCTTCGGTGCTCTGCTGCCCGCCGTGGCCACCATCGGCGCGTCCTGCGCCTCGACGGCCTGGGTGGCGTCACTGATCGCCGCGGCCGCCCGGATGGCAGCCTATCTTCCGGAAGCGGGCCGCGCTRCCGTCTGGGCCGGCGGCCCGGACGCCTTGATCGTCGCGGGGCTGATGCCCGGGGGAGAGGCGGCTGCGGGGGGCGACTCGTGGCGGCTCAACGGGCAGTGGCCGTACGTGAGCGGCGTCGACCACTCGGACTGGGCCCTGGTGTGCGCCCGGGCGGTCCGTGACGGCCGGGACGAGTACCGGTTCTTCGCGGTGCCGCGGCCGGCGTACCGGATCGAACCGACGTGGTTCAACGTGGGCATGCGTGCCACCGGCAGCAACACGCTCGTTCTTGACGACGTGCGGGTTCCGGCGTCCCACTCGGTGTCCCTGCGGGTGCTCGCCGACGGGCCAGCTCCCGGGGAGGACGCGCCCTGCCATCAGGTACCGATGAAGGCGGCCAACGGCCTTACTCTCACCGGTCCACTGCTCGGGGCGGCCCGCGGCGCCCTGCACCGGTGGTGGTCGCTGATCGGACCGAAGTTGCAGCGGCCCGGCCCGGCCATATCCGGCCCGGTGGACCGGCTGGCGTACGACATGGTGCTGGCCCGTTCCGGCGGGGAGATCGACACGGCGGGCCTGCTCCTGGAACGGGTGGCGCAGGTGCTCGACGAGGGCGCGGTGACGCCCTACGAGGAGTCCCGTAACGGTCGGGACTGCGCGCTGGCCGCGGAGTATCTCTCCGCTGCGGTGGACCGGCTGATGCGTGGCTCGGGTAGCCGAGGGCAGGCCGACGGCGAGGATCTCGGACGGTTCTGGCGGGACGTCGTCTGCGGGGCGGGCCACAGCGGTCTCCAGTTCGCCGCGCGGGCGGGTGGCTTCGCCCGCCATGCGGCGGAGGCGGTGAACGACAGGTGACTACTCCACGGGGAAAGGAATTCATGAAACCGAACCGGCGCGTGGTGATCACCGGGATCGGAGTACGCGCACCCGGTGGCGGAGGAGCCAAGAACTTCTGGAACCTTCTGACGGCCGGCCGGACCGCGACCCGGCGGATTTCCTTCTTCGATGCGGGGCCGTTCCGCAGCCAGGTGGCCGGTGAGGTCGACTTCGATGCCCAGGCCGAAGGGCTGACCCCACGGCAGATCCGCCGGATGGACCGGGCGGCCCAGTTCGCGGTGGTCTRCACCCGCGACGCGGTCGAGGACAGCGGTCTGGAGCTGGACCGGGTGGAACCCCACCGGATCGGGGTGAGCCTCGGCAGCGCTGTCGCGGCGGCTACCTCTCTGGAAGCCGAGTACCTCGTGCTGTTCGACAGCGGCCGAACCCGCGAGATGGACACCCGGCACCTGACGCCGCACATGTTCGATCACATGGTGCCCAGCGTGATGGCGGCCGAGGTGGCCTGGACCGTCGGCGCGGAGGGCCCGGTCACCATGGTCTCCGACGGGTGCACCTCCGGATTGGACGCGATCGGCCACGCGCTGCACCTCATCGAGGACGGCGTAGTGGATGTGATGGCAGCGGGCGCGACAGACACTCCGATCTCACCCATCGTRCTGGCGTGCTTCGACGCCATCAAAGCCACCACGTCGTACAACGACGAACCGGCGACGGCCTCGCGCCCGTTCGACCGATCGCGCAACGGCTTTGTCCTCGCCGAGGGCTGCGCCATGTTCGTGCTCGAGGAGYACGAGCACGCCCGGCGTCGCAACGCCGAGATCTACGCTGAGGTCACCGGGTACGCCACCCGGTTGAACGCCTTCCACATGACCGGTCTGAAGCCGGACGGCAGGGAGATGGCCGAGGCGATCCGCACCGCGCTCGCCCAGTCCCGGCTCGATCCGTCGGACGTGGACTACGTCAACGCGCACGGCTCGGGTACCAGACAGAACGATCTACACGAGACAGCGGCGGTCAAGGCCAGCCTCGGTGAGCACGCGCGTCGGGTGCCGATCAGCTCGATCAAGTCGATGGTGGGCCATTCCCTGGGCGCGATCGGGTCCATCGAGGTGGCCGCCTGCGCTCTCGCCTTGCGGTACAGCGTCATCCCCCCGACCGCGAACCTACGGCTGCCGGACCCCCAATGCGACCTAGACTACGTGCCGCGCGTGGCCCGGGAGGCCACCCTCGACACGGTGCTGACGATCGGCAGCGGGTTCGGCGGGTTTCAGAGCGCAATGGTGCTTCGTCAGCCCGGAGGACGGGCAGCATGACGCAGCGGGTCTTCGTCACCGGAGTCGGCGTGGTCGCGCCGACCGGGCTGGGTATCGCGGAGTACTGGGCGGCGACGCTAGCGGGGCGCTCCGGCATCTCGAGATTCGACGACCGGCATGTCGGGGCGCTCGCCGGCCGGATCACCGGCTTCGATGCCGCCCGGCACCTTCCGGGCCGGTTGCTGCCCCAGACCGACGTCTCTACCCGGCTGGCGCTCACCGCGGCCGACTGGGCAATCAACGACGCGGGTGTGCGCCCCGACGATCGGGACGAGTACGACATGGGCGTCATGACGTCGAATGCCTGCGGCGGCTTCGACTTCACCCACCGCGAGTTCGACAAGTTGTGGCACGACGGACCCCAGCACGTCAGCGTCTACGAGTCGTTCGCCTGGTTCTACGCCGTGACGACGGGACAGGTGTCCATTCGGCACGGCCTGCGCRGACCGGGCACGGCGCTCGTCGGCGAGCAGGCAGGCGGGCTGGACGCCATCGGCTACGCCCGCCGGGCGATCCGACGGGGCACGCCCCTGGTGATCTCCGGCGGCGTCGACTCCGCACTCGGCCCGTGGGGCCGGGGCGCGCATCTCTCCAGCGGCACGGTGAGCACCACGGATGATCCGGGGCAGGCGTATCTGCCGTTCGCCGCGGCGGCCTCCGGGCACGTCCCGGGTGAGGGCGGTGCGATCCTCGTCCTGGAGGGCGGCGAGAGCCTGGACGGGCGCGGGGACCGCTCCCGGTACGGCGAGATCGCCGGGTATGCGGCGACCTTCGACCCCGCCCCGGGGTCGGGCCGACCGCCGGGCTTGCGCAGGACCGCGGAACTGGCCCTCGAGGACGCCGGGGTCACGACCGCCGACGTGGGGGTCGTCTTCGCCGACGCCGCCGGCACCGCCGAGCTCGACCGTGCGGAGGCCGAGGCGGTGACCGGGCTGTTCGGCCCCTACGGGGTGCCCGTTACCGCCCCCAAGGCCGGGACCGGGCGGCTCTTCTCGGGCGGCGGCCCCCTCGACGTCGTCACCGCCTKTCTGGCCCTGCGCGAGGGCGTGATCCCGCCGACCCCACACGACGCGCAGGTCGCCGCTGGACATCGGATCGATCTCGTTCAGAACGCCCCGCGCGAGCGGAACATGACCGTCGCGCTGGTGCTGGCCCGTGGCCGGTGGGGCTTCAATTCCGCCGTCGTCGTCCGTGCCTGACCAGATCCTCGCGGACACCGGCACACGCCAGTCACCGATCAGGTCAAGCGCGCGCACTCTCACGAAGGGAAAGACATGTCTCTGATAACCCTCGAGGACCTGAAAAAGATTCTGGTCGAGAACTCCGGCGCCGACGACAGCGGAACCCTGGACGGCGACTTCGCCGTCCAGGAGTTCACCGAACTCGGCTACGACTCGCTCGCCCTGCTGGAGCTCGCCGCCGAGATCCAGCGCCGCTACGGCATCGTGTTGCCGGACGAGCAGGTCATGGAGCTGCGTACGCCGGAGGCCGTGCTCGCCGCCGTCAACAGCGCCGAGCGGCTGCGGCAGACGTCGTGAAGGGTGCGCCTACTGTGCCTACGAAGCACCGGACATCGCATCGAGAAGTGGTGGCGGCCCCGGCGGACCTGGTCTTCGAACTGCTCACCGAGGCTGAACGGTGGCCGGCGATCTTCGGTCCGAACATCTTCTTGCGCTACCTCGAGCGTACGGAGAGCGAGGAACACTTCCAGCTCTGGGCCCTGGTCGGCGGCGAGGTCAAGACGTGGACGTCGCGGCGTGAGGTCGACCGGCACCTGCGGACGATCGGCTTCCGCCAGGAACGGAGCCAGCCACCGGTGGCGGCGATGAGCGGACGCTGGCAGGTCCTGCCCTTGCCCGGTGGCCGCACCGAGGTGATCCTGGACCACGAGTTCACCGCGGTGGACGACGACGCCGCTGCCGTCCAGTGGATCAGTGCGGCCCTGGAACGCAACAGCGTCGAAGAGTTGGCGGCGTTGCGCCGGGTGGCGGAGCTCGGTCATCCGGTCGCGGAAGTCGTCTTCACCTTCGAGGACACCGTCGAGCTCACCGGGTCGGCCGAGGAGGCGTACGACTTCATCGACCGGGCGGACCGCTGGCCGGATCAGCTCCCGCACGTTCGCCGTGTGGTGCTCACCGAGGAGATGCCGGGCATCCAACAGTTGGAGATGGACACGGTCAGCGGCGATGACGGGTCGACGCACACCGCCCGGTCGGTGCGGGTGTGCCTGGCGAACGACAGAATCGCCTACAAGCAGACCCGGCCACCCTCGACGCTTCTCGGGCACAGCGGGGTGTGGATCTTCCATCGGGTGCCGGACGGGCCCGACTCGGTCACGGCGAGACACACCGTCGTGTTGGACCCGGACGCGCTGCGCACGGTGCTCGGCCCGAGCAGTTCTCTCGCCGAGGGACGCCGCTACCTCCGGGACGCGTTGGGGGCCAATAGCCGCCGGACGCTGGCCGGCGCGGCGGCGCCCGTATCCTCCACCGAGGAGCGGGAAGTCCGGTGACAGCGACTCGCGCCGCCGCCAGCGCGGTGGCGGCACGTATGACGGAGGTGGCGGACGGCGTGTTCGCCTATGTCCAGCCGGACGGAGGCTGGTGTCTCAACAACGCTGGCGTGGTGGTGGGTGACGACGGCATCCTGCTCGTCGACACCGCGGCCACCGAGCGGCGCGCGACCTTGCTGCGCACCGCAGTGGACGGCCTCAGTCGTGGCGGGGTGAAGTACTTGGTCAACACTCATTTCCATGGCGACCACACCTTCGGCAATCACCTTTTCGCCGACACGGCGACGATCATCGCCCAGCACGGCACCCGGGCCGAGATGGCGGAGACGGGGCTGGCACTGACCGGCCTCTGGCCGGAGGTGAATTGGGGCAATGTCGATCCGGTGCTACCGACGGTGACCTACCACGACGCACTGACGCTGCACCTGGGCCGCTGCCGGGCCGAGCTTTTCAACGTGGGGCCCGCGCACACCGGGCACGACACCGTGGTGTGGCTCCCSGGCGAGAAGGTGCTGTTCACCGGCGACGTGGTGCTGCCGGGGTGTACGCCCTTCCTGTTGATGGGCACGGTCGCGGGGTCGCTGACCGCTGTCCGCCGGATGCGCGAGACGGGTGCCCAAGTCGTGGTCGGCGGGCACGGAACGATCGCCGGCCCCGAGGCCTTCGACGAGACGGAGGCGTACCTACTGTGGCTGCGGGACGCCGCCGGAGACGCGATGCGTAAGGGGCTGACACCGATCCAGGCGGCCCGCCAATGCTCGGCAGGCCGATTCGCCGGCTGGAAGGACCCGGAGCGGCTGGTCCCCAACCTGCACCGCGCGATCGCCGAGCATCAGGGGGCACCGCCGGCAGCCGCGCTGCCGGTCGAGCCGCTCTTCGCGGAAATGGTGGAATTCAACGGTGGGCACCTCCCGGAGTGCCACGCCTGACCGGCGTGCCAGAAGGTCCTCGACCGACCGCAGCGGGTCTGTTGCATTGGGGGAAGGCAGGGCATGGTTGACCCTGCCGAACGGGTGATCAGATCGCGAGGGTGAGCTCGGTGAACGCGGCTGTCAGCCGTGCGTGCGAGTCGGTGTCGATCCCGAGTTCGTAGTGGCCGCGGCGGATGTTCTGGACGAAGGCATGCCCTGCGCTGATCGTCTGGACAGAGCGCAGCCGTTTCAGTCCGCGCATCGGGCGGAGCCTGGCTTTCAACCGGCTGTGATCGGATTCGATCCGRTTGTTCTCCCGCGCGGCATCCACGTGACAGGCCTCGGGTACCAGCTCGTCGAGGATCCGCGGGTAAACGGCGGCCTTGTCGGTGGTGACCTCGACCGGCCGGCGCCCGTGGGACAGCGCGCTGGTGAAGAACCGGCGTGCCGCAGCCTGGTCGCGTCGTGCGCTGGCGAGGACGTCGATGACCTGCCCGTGCTGGTCAACCGCCCTGTACAGGTACGTCCACCGGCCGGCGACCTTGACATACGTCTCGTCGACGAACCACCTGTCCCCGGGCAGGTGCCGGCACGGCCTCGCCGCGTCGACGAGCAGGGGCGTGAAGCGCTGCACGCAACAGGTTGGCGAACTTCACTTTTTGCGCGGCGGTGGACGAGGCAGAAGCGGCGCGGGTCGTCTAGGAACCGAAATTACACCGTGATGTCCGTCACTTCCAACACACGGAATCAGGTACGCAAGTAGTCGCAGCAACGCTTGACCTGCCCACACTCGGTTGCTTGCTACCGCAAGTAGTCCAGCTCTACCGACGTGGCCGTGCCGCTCGCCGCTTCGCGGGATGATCGATTAGTCGGCAGCGTCCGGCGGCCGGAGGTCCGTACGCGCACCCCTTCCGGGGCGGCTGGCCATCCATGCATCGAAGGTGGACGTCTTCCACCTGGGTCGGTCGGGTACCGAGATGTCGTCTGGCTCAGGAAGTAGTCCTTTGGCGCGATAGTTACGCAGCGTGCCCGGTCTAATGCCGGCCCGTTCCGCCATCTCGCGGTAACCGATCAACGGGTCTTCCGCCACGTACCTACCTGTTCTTCGGAACTATGGGACGCCATGCCCTATAGTTGGTGATGTTGGCGGTTCCGGCGGGTGTTGCACCACCCACCGGAACCTTGATCACAACCTGGGTGAACAGGGGTGACCCGTGTCTAGTATTCCGCCGTCCGGTCGGGGTGGCTGGCGCAACCCGTACGAAGGGCGTCCGTTCGTCACGATCAATCCGCATGACGATCACGGTCTGTACGACCTGGCGATGACGCCGGGCGCGAGCCTGCGCGACTTGGTGGACGTTACGGCGACGCTTCCGCCGGTTCTCTTTATCGATCATTGGCGGGTGAGTCCCGGCGATTCTGCGGTGATCCTGCGGTTCCGGACCTTGCCGGACCTTGGTTCCCTGCTCGGCGGCCTCTGATGGCGGCCGGATGGGTACCGCCGTGCGTCCAGGTGGGTCCGGCGGCGTGGACTCCCTACCAAGAGGCGCTTCACGTGCTGCTGTTGGCTGCTCCGGTGGGTCCGACTGGCGTGCGGCTGCGTGGTGAGCTGGTTCGGCTCGATCCTCGAAGCGTCGTGGCGTTGGCGGACATGGTCCGCGACCGTCGGCCGGTGCGGGTGTAGCTGCGGCGCTCTGAGAGCACTTCGGCGTTCTTGAGGGCTGCGCTGTGCGGCGTGCCTGCTCCCACTGGGCGGCGGGGCTGACTCGGCGGCCAAGAGCACCGGAACGGCTGCGCTCGGCGGCGGCCACGGACACGAACCCCACCGGACACATAACGTATCGTTCCGTTTCATCCATCCTAATCGAGACGAAACGGAAGGATAGGAAGCGTGATCGTTCCGGTGTCTATCGGCCGGTCTCAGGACCATACACCCGTGGGGGCAGGCGATCCGACGGGCACAGGGCCGCTCGTCGGCCTTGCGGCGCTCCGGTTGGGTGGTCGTCGACCCTCGACATGCCGGGGGCTTGAGCTGGTCCTCCGTCGGGCGGGCAGGCGTAGCCCTACCCCAGGTTCCTTCGGCCGTGCAAGGGCACCGACGGCGCTCGACCCCACCGGAAGGCGTGTGCCCTTGCGCGGTCGGAGGGTTCTGGGGTTGCCTGTGGTGTCCGTCCGGCGGGGGAACCAGCGGACGTGCCGCGCCGCTGCCCTCCGGCACCGCCGGCGGTCTCCCTCCTCCGGAGAAAGGGCCGGGGTTCGGGGCAGAGCCCCGTCACATCCCGACACGCATCTCGCMTGTCCCTCTCAAGGCGCATGGCACAGCACAGGAACGCAACGACGCTCCGACGCGCCGAACGGGCGGCCGGTCCGACGCGCCCGGGGTGGGGTGCCGACCGGAGGGAGGCGGGGCCCCGCCCCGGGCGCGCGGCGGGGCGGACGGGGTCCTGTTCGGCGCGGCGCGTGCGGCGCTCCTGCCTCGTTCTGGCTGGCCAACTGGGGTTGCCGCCCCGAAGGGGCGGCCTTGAAACCGTACAGAACATTAGCGATGGCGATCATGCCCTCTGCATCAGGGGACGTCGTGGCCGCCGTTTTGATCTCTGTGTTCCTAAGAAGTCGGTCCCGGATGATCAATTCAGGGTCGAGCGAGGAGGTTAGCTCGGGTACGGTCGCTCAGACGGCCGGGCAGTTCGGTCAACGGGGCCCAGCGGTAGTCAGCGACCTCCTCCAGTTGCAGCGCCACATTGGCGTTGCCGGCTGGCGGATCGATGGCCAGGAGGAAGCGAAGATCGTAGTGGATGTGCTCCGGCTCCCGCTTTGCGGGGTTCGGTGGGATCACGTGTGCGTCCACGTCCACGGGCCGTTCGAGGGCAGGGTTCGCCCAGGCCCGGGGAATCCCTGTCTCTTCGGCCAGCTCACGTAGGGCTGCGTCCAGGAGCGAGGCGTCGTCCGGCTCGATGTGCCCGCCGGGAAGGAGCCATCGGTTCAGGCTGCGGTGGCGGATCTGGAGGACTTGGCGATCAGAGGTGACTGCGACCACTCCGCAGGTCACGTGGCCGGGTGTGGTCGTCCTGGAGGCCAGGGGCGCGTCGCTTCCTCGGGCCGCTTCCAGCAGAGGGGCCAGAGACTCGGCGTCCTCCGGGTGTGCGTCGAGATGCGCACGGATGGTCTTGGCGATGTCGTCGTTCGTGACGGGCATGGGGGTTCACTCCTCGTTGAAGCATCGCAGCCAGGACCGGGCGATGATTTCACGCTCCCGGTTGCCGACCTCGTGTAGGCCCGGCTCCATGGTCTGTCCCGACGACAGCAGCGCGAGGGCCGCGAGGATCTCGCCTTGGACAAGGAAGATGAACGGGCCRACCGCAGCGCCGTGGACGAAGTTGACCGCATTTCCATCGTTGAGCAGATAGAAATGATGGTTCCATGAGGTCATGCGGCTGAGGTGTGGGCCGAGCCGGTCGACCCGGTAGGTTCCGCGGAGCGAGGCGAGGTTCAGTTCGTCGTCCGACGATGTCACGGACGCCACGTAGGAGCCGGGCYGCAGGTAAGTGAAGTCTTCACCCTCCAGCGCCCGGTTGCCGGTGGCGCACACGATGACATCGGCGCGGCCCAGCGCCTCGGACTTTGACCATTTCACCGCGAATCCATGCGACATGGCCTCGACCGCACGCACCGGGTCTGTCTCGTACACGGTGGTGYGGACCGATTTGGCTCGAAGGGTGTTCGCCACGCTACGACCGATCTTGCCGTAACCGATGACGCAGGTCTCACGGCCGTGCAGGATATCCCCGTGCTCTCGGAGAAGCGATTCGGTGGAGAACACGACGGACTGACCCACCAGATAGTCTTCCGGCTGCTTCAGYGGACTGCGGGCTACCGAGAAAACCGGGYAGGGTGGTTTCCCACACGAAAGGTACTTACGGTACCCGTTCTCCGTGTCCTCGACGACTCCCACGATTCGCCCGCTGAACTGCCGACACAGGGAGGTTAGCGCGGGCGCGAAGTAACCGCCGATATCCAACAGGACAAGGTCTCGACCTGCGGCCCGCTCTTCGATGTACGCGAGAACTTTCGCAGGATGGGTGAAGCGATCGCGGTCCAGGTCATCACAGTGGTACCGGCCGCTGATGGCGGCCCGCGTCGTCGGGTCACAGGACTTCGGCTTGGGAAGAATCGATATAAGATCGTTCCCTCGCGCCACCGCGTCCAGGAAGAAGGGCCGGTCGGGCAGCATGTGAGTGATGACGATGGTCGCCACTTCGTGCACCGATGGGAATGCGTTGTTGACTGCCAGGAAGTATTGCTCAATGCGTCTCCTTGCCGAAGGTTYGGCGACGATCGTCGCGGGCGCGGCCCGGTCGAGGGTCAGGCTGCCGTCCATCTCGTCCACGTTCGGTCGACTCCCAGATCAGGAGGGAATTACACRGGGGGGTTGCTGTAGTGCTGATTTTCGTCGAGGGTGCGAGGCGATGGGCCGGCCTCCCCGTTCATCGGCTCGCAGCCACCGACCTTCGTGAAGATCGTCCAGGCGATGAGTTCACACGTCTCTCGCGTGATGCGCCGGGTGATCCGCTGCGTCCGGTCCTCCACCTCCAAGGGGAGAATGACGTCGGGGTCCTGTATTTTCTTGTGTGCCCAGACGTGTGCGTCGTTCCAGGTGGCGAAGGTGGCGATCTGCACACCGTAGCCGTTCAGGACGGCGTAGGGCCGGATGTGCCGGGCGATCACCTCCCCGAGCTGGATCCCCCTCCATCCGTGATCTTGATTATTTGGTTCTTGATCCATTGAGCCTCCTCCGTGATGTTCTCGATTCGTTCCAGTAGCGCGGCGTATTCAAGGGGGTCGGCTGGGGCACGGCTCTCGTAGTCGATGAGCTTGCTTTCCAGCTCTTCTATCGCGGTKACGGCAACATCGCTCTGCAATCGCAGAATCCTTAAAGGAAGATCGCCCGACAGTTGCGGGATACCCGGYCAGCCTCCACTCATCCTTTCCACTGTCCGTCTTCTCCCTCGTTCGACGTTCCGCCTGGAGCGGCACCCGAGGCCGAGGAGCCCACCGCCGTCATCTGAAGAACGGCTTTCCTCGACCCGGCCCCGGGGCCTGGGGCAAGTGTGAAATCAACGATTCGTGATCACTAGACGTGGCACGCATAGGCGCCATGCGTCGTAGGTATGAGCGGCCCGCGGCGCTGGATAGACTGCGTAAGCACGATCCGGGCCTGGGAGGTCACGAAGGGGCGTCACTGCGATGAGTGACCAGGTAGACGATTCTCGCTACTGCCGGTGTGGCACGYGCCTTGCCCGGGACAACGACCGGGGATCGTGTGGGCCCTGCCAGCGCCGGGCTCGGGAACGGGGCAYGGCTGCGCCGGAGGTGCCGGCCGGGTTCTGGAYCGCCTCCGATCAGCTTCGGGACGCCCTTGATGAGCGGCACATGGGCCGGGTGATCGCGGCCTACCGCAACCACCCTCATCACACTGTTCTCMTGTCTCAGGAGATGGTGGCCGGGTGGATGGGCATCACTCAGACCCAGTTGAGCCGCATCGAGTCGGGTGAGCCGGTGACCGACCTTACGAAGCTCATCCGGTGGGCCGAGGTCCTKTGCATCCCGGAAGACCTGCTGTGGTTCAAGCTMCCACGGCCGCGCCCCAGCGAGGCACCCCCTGCCCCGGTTGGCTCTCCCACCGCATCGGCGGTTCCCGGCATCCTCGGGGTACCGCTCACAGACAGCGCGGGTCCGCCGGCTGACCCGTACCGGGTGATCGCACACGTAGGGGAGGTGGTCATCGTGGCCATCGACCGGCGCACGTTTCTCGCGGGAAGCGGTGCCGGGTTCCTGGTCGGGGGCGCGGTCATGCCCTTGGCGTCGTATCAGCAGGTTGCACCTGAGGCCATCGAGTATCTGGCGGCTCAGCTTGACGGCTACTACCGGGCCGAGGCCGCGTTGGGGCCGCACACCGTGATTCCGTCGGTGCTGGTGCAGCAGGAACTCATCCGGCAGTTCCTGCGTGTGGCCCGGGGCCCCGAACGGCACGCCCTGTTGCRCACGAGCGTCGCCTACGCGGGCCTGATGACCTGGCTCTACCAGGATGCCGGGGACCTCGTKAGCGCGTCGCACTGGGCGAACCAGGCTCTCGAACTCGCCCACCGGGTGGGAGACACCCAACTCGTCCGACACGCCCTGACGAACAAGGCGATGATCTGTACCGACCAGCAGGATGGACCCGGCACCCTCGATCTGACCAGCGCGGCCCTGACGGACGGGAACGGCCTGTGCGCAAAGGTCCGGGTACAGGCGATGCAGCAGACCGCCCACGGCTACGCCCTCATCGGCGACCGGCGCGGCGCAGACTACGCCCTGGACAAGGCCGCGGCCCTGCTGGTCCGCGTCGATGACGACTACCCGTGGTTCAACGCCTGCCGRCGCACCCCCGGCTACATCGAGGTGCAGCGGGCCACCTGCTACAACCGTCTCGGCCTCGGCCGCGAGGCCCTGCCACTGTGGGAGCAGGTCATCTCCGCCCTGCCCGCCACGGCCCGCCGGGACAAGGGCGTGTACCAGGCACGGCAAGCCACCTCGCATGCTCAGGCCGGGAACCCGGAGGCCGCCGCCGACGCCGTGACGCACGCGGTCACCGTCGCCCGGGAGACCAGTTCGGCGCGGCTACGGCAGGAGCTCCACGGAGTTTGGCACCACCTCACGCCGTGGCATGACCATGAGACCGGACGACAGGTCAAAGCTCAACTGGCGACGCTGTAGGAAGGAACAACGGGCATGGGACTACGCGACCCGCTACCGGCCGAGGAAGTCACTCGACGTCTGGCCGCGCTGGACGGATGGGTGAAGGCCACCGACCGCGAGGAGATCCACAAGACGTTCCCCGTGGAGTACTAYGCCGCGATCGAGGCTCTGGGCACGGTGGCCGAGGCCGCGAAGGAACTGGAGCACCACCCGGACGTCGAACTGCACTGGGGAGAACTGACGTTCAGTCTCACCACCTACAGCGCCGGACAGCGGATCACCGACCTGGACTTCCGGCTAGTCGACCGCATCGAAGCCGTGCTGGCCCGCTACGTCCAGGCGGAAGCGGCGGGATAGCCGAAGAGGCCGACCCAGCGGGCCGAGACTCTCCGGCCCGCTGGGCTCCCCTACAGCACCCGTTGGCCTGGGCGTCTGCCTGATCGGTCGCCGGGGCCGTAGGGACAGATCTTGATCCTCCGGGATAGGTTCGACGGCTCGCCGATTCATTCAAAAAGGTAGAATCTTCGTACGGACATAGGTATAGTAGATGTAGGCATTCGAGGGGCTCCGGTCCCTGCGCCATGTAAGGCAGTACGCCACATAGACGAGCTGTCCACGTTGAGCCGCCTGGGAGCGGCAGGACCGGGCTCGGGCTGCTGCACCGTGGGCCACGTGTCCTCGTGGTTCGCGTCCAGTCGTGTTGACGTTCCGTCTGGGGTGCAGATGTGCCGCATGTGGCGTGTCCTGTCGGTGATCAGGTTCTCTCTCGTTCACGKGTTGACCGGGTAGCTCCGGCTGGCGGCTGAGGTCCGCCGCTGTTGATCTTCCGGTCTTTTTCTGTCTCGTTCTCGTTTCCGTGTGGCGCTGCGGCCGGCCTGTGGGTTCGTCCGGGTCGGGCTGCGCCTGTGYGGTGAAAGGACGCGGTGAATTTCCGTGGACGTGGGCGTGAGCTTGCCCGAAAACCGGCCGGTCGCGGGTGGCTGTTCCCGGCCGATCCGCCTCTCCGGCCATGTCGATCATGTGGATGTTGGTACCGGTGAGGTCCGCCGCGCGTTCACCTCGGCGGGTGAGCCGGGCGGCGTGTTGCATGTGCGGTGCAACAACCGGCGTGAGTCGGCGTGCCCGGCGTGCTCGGCGGTCTACAAGCGGGACGCCTGGCGGCTGGTCCTGGCTGGGCTCGCGGGCGGCAAGGGCGTGCCGGAGACGGTGACCGGGCATCCGGCGTGGTTCGTCACCCTGACCGCGCCGTCGTTCGGGCCGGTGCATTCCCGCCGCCAGTACGGCGGGAAAACCGGTCCAGTGCAGGCATGTCACCCCCGGCGGGGACTGTGYCCGCACGGGAAACCGGCGGGTTGTCATGAGCGGCACCGCGAGGATGATTCCCGGCTCGGTTCCCCGATCTGCCCGGACTGCTACGGCTACGGCCGGTCGGTGGTCTGGAACGCGCTTGTTCCCCGGTTGTGGAAGGCCACGCGGGACGCGACGGAATCGGYGGTGGCGGCGGCGGCCGGTCTGACGGTGGCGGGGCTGCGCCGTGCGGCGCGGTTGAGCTTCGTCAAGGTCGCGGAAATGCAACAACGCGGGGTCGTGCATCTGCATGTGGTGGTCCGGGTGGACGGTCCGGACGGTCCCGGCTCGGCTCCTCCGGCGTGGGCGGCTGGTGAGCTGGTCGCGGACGCTCTGCGGGGCGTGGTCGGGTCGGTTTCGGTGCCTGCTCCCGATCCGGACGCGGCCACCCTCGACGCCGGCGCTGGTGCCGGGGATGGGTGGGCGGTGCGCTGGGGTGTGCAGGTCGATATCCGGCGTATCGCGCTGGATGGGCCCACCGACGTCGGGCGGGTCAGTAACTACCTGGCGAAGTACATCACGAAGTCTGCGGCGGCCGGTGGGGCGTTGGATCATCCGGTGCGGTCGCTGGCCGCACTCGGCCGGCTGGTCCTGGTTCCGCATGTGCGCCGGTTGGTGGAGACCTGCTGGCGGCTCGGCCACGACGCCACGTTCACGGCGGCGTTGGATGCGGCACTCGGCCGGGACTCCGGCGATGTCCCGCGACTGGTCCGCTGGTCTCACCAAATGGGCTTTGGTGGTCACTGGCTGTCAAAGTCGCGGCGGTACTCGACMACGTTTGGTGCGCTGCGGACGGTGCGGCGAGTCTGGTCGCGCACGATCGGTGCGGCGATGTCGGGCCGGGTGCCGGTGGATGCGYTCGGCCGTCCGGACGGCGATCCCGACACGTTGGCCCTCGGGGCATGGACCTACGCGGGGCGTGGTCTATATGCCGGGGATCACGGTGATGATCCACCTGACGGGATGTCGGTGCCGGCGGCTGGATCGGGTTCCGACGTGTGGCTGGCCGGGCTATGAGCAGCGAAGCTTCTGTTCAGCTCTCGCTGTTCGACGACACCCCCGACGATGCCGACACCGGCGCCGATGAGGCGGCCTCTGCCGTGGCTGGCCAGCAGGCGAGCACCGAAGGTTCCGGTAGCTCCTCGACTGTTTCTGCCCCGATGGCTACCGGGGGTGCGCCGCGGAACGTGACCACGGTGCGGGTGGGTGGGCGGGCCGGCACCCGACCGGTACCGGTGCCGGGTTCGGCGCGGTCTCGGCGGGTGTTCTCCGATGCGGCGGAGGAATGGGGGCGGCGTCAGGCGTTGGCGGCTCCGGTGTGGTCGCGGGAGAAACGGCGCCGGGTCGCGGCGCTGCTCGGGCTGGTCCTGGCCGACGATCCCGGCGGTTAGGTCTCTTCTCGCCAGACCGGGTCCAACAGGTCGGGGTCGAACCTGCGGCCCCTGCCGGCGGGGTGAACGACCACGGCGATCAGATGCTCTTTGATGATCGCGCGTTGGCGGGCAAGCGAGTAGGTGTCCCACTCGGCGCGGACATCGGCGGGGCGGGCGTGCGCGTTCGCCGTGGCCACCAAATGATCGTTCCGTCCCTTGAGAAGGGCTTCTTCCTGCTCCCTGAGCTCTTCCATGGTCGGGAAGTAGTCCTTCGGGGAGATCCGCCGGGGCACCGACGTCCACGCGGCCCGGGTCGCGGTGATGCTCTCCTGCACCTCGGCCAGCGCGGCTTCCCCCTCCCACGGGGCAACCTCCACCACGGCGCTCGCGGTCTCCAACTCGATCTTGTTGAACAGCGCCGCCAGAATATGATCATCGGTGTGGGGGCCGTGGCGGGAGACCTTCCCGCACCCTCCCTGCGTCGGCGCGGGGCACCGGTAGATCGCGTGCTTGCGTTCCCGGTACGGCGGTGACCCGAACATCGACCGGCCACACCGGCCGCACGCCACCACGCCGCTGAGCAGGTAGCGGCGGGAGTTATGCCCCTGCTGGGCATAGGTCCGGCCCCCGATCTTGGCG
>NZ_MOMD01000075.1:0-2695 GCF_001983015.1 Frankia sp. CcI156 | reverse complement strand
CCGGGTTCGGCGCGGTCTCGGCGGGTGTTCTCCGATGCGGCGGAGGAATGGGGGCGGCGTCAGGCGTTGGCGGCTCCGGTGTGGTCGCGGGAGAAACGGCGCCGGGTCGCGGCGCTGCTCGGGCTGGTCCTGGCCGACGATCCCGGCGGTTAGGTCTCTTCTCGCCAGACCGGGTCCAACAGGTCGGGGTCGAACCTGCGGCCCCTGCCGGCGGGGTGAACGACCACGGCGATCAGATGCTCTTTGATGATCGCGCGTTGGCGGGCAAGCGAGTAGGTGTCCCACTCGGCGCGGACATCGGCGGGGCGGGCGTGCGCGTTCGCGGTGGCTACGAGATGATCGTTGCGTTCCTTCAGGAGTGCTTCTTCCTGGGCTCGGAGCTCCTCCATGGTCGGGAAGTAGTCCTTCGGGGAGATCCGCCGGGGMACCGACGTCCACGCGGCCCGGGTCGCGGTGATGCTCTCCTGCACCTCGGCCAGCGCGGCTTCCCCCTCCCACGGGGCAACCTCCACCACGGCGCTCGCGGTCTCCAACTCGATCTTGTTGAACAGCGCCGCCAGAATATGATCATCGGTGTGGGGGCCGTGGCGGGAGACCTTCCCGCACCCTCCCTGCGTCGGCGCGGGGCACCGGTAGATCGCGTGCTTGCGTTCCCGGTACGGCGGTGACCCGAACATCGACCGGCCACACCGGCCGCACGCCACCACGCCGCTGAGCAGGTAGCGGCGGGAGTTATGYCCCTGCTGGGCATAGGTCCGGCCCCCGATCTTGGCGATCACCTGTTCCCACCGGCGTACACCGATGATYGCTTTCCACTGGCCCTTCACCGGGACTTCGATGGTCCGCCCGTCCGGGGTGCGTTCCTTGCGGGTGACGACCTGCATGTACTTCGCAACATGGCCGTTGACGTTGGGTTCCTCGACCCCCCGGCCGCGTAGGCCGCAGATCCGGGGGTTGCGGTAGACCTTCAACACGCTGCTCTTGGTCCACTTCTTCCCCCGGGTCCCGCGGACACCGGCGGCGTTCCACTCGTTCACCAGGTCAATGACCGGCACCCCGGCCAGGATTCTGCGGGCCCCTTCCCGCAGGATCGCGGCCTCGGTGAGATCCAACGTGCGTTTGTCGTCCTTCCAGCCGAACGGACGGCTGCCCCCCACCGGCACTCCTCGTTCGGCGCGCTGCTTGTGGGACCGGCGGACCCGGCGGGAGGTGTCCGCGCTGGCCTTGTTCGCCGCGACCGCCTGCGCGCGGGCGTTCGCCTTCCCGTACTCGGTGGTCAGATCGACYCCGGGCCCGACGATCGGGCGGCCGTACAGCTCGACGACTTCGATCGCGTCTTCCAGATCGCGTAGGTCCCGGGTGAGACGGTCCAGGTCCCACACGATCGCCCCGTCCAGGAACCCGGACCGCAGATCGGCCAACAATTCAGCGTAGTCCGGGCGGATCACACGAGATCATCGTGCCGTCTTCCAACACGATCGTCTTCTTCTTCCAGGCGGACTTCTTCTCCTGGTAGACCTTCTCGATCGTCKCGCCGTTCTCCTCGGCGAACTCGTACCCGTCTTCGTCCTGGCGTTCTAGCGCGTCATCCCCACCGACCAGTTCCGAGTACCGGGTGTACAGACCAAGTCGCAAACCGTTCAACTTTGCCATACAAAAAGTGTAGTTCGTGCGATCGTTGCACCCACCGGTAGACGGTGACGTGGTCAACGTCGAGGCCGCGTTCGGCGAGGAGCTCCTCGACATCCCGGTAGGACAGGGCGTACCGCAGGTACCARCGGACTGCCAGGATGATCACCTCGGGTGGGAACCGGAACCCGGCGAACTCCGATGTCGGGACCGGTRGACAGGCACGACGTCGACGCATCACTCGATCATGACCGATCGGCGGCCGCGGGACAGCGGACTCCGCCGATGCAACAGACCCCTGGTGCGGGATCTGCAGGCAGACTACGGGCCGGATCGGGCGCAGCAGTGCTCAGCGGAGCGGGAGTCGACGGACCCGCACGTGGGTGGTGCTGAGCGAAACGACCACGCCCTGTTCGAGATCGTCTTCCAGCGCGGGCAGGTTTGCCAGCAACAGGGCGGCTTGCGCGTCGGGCTTGAGCTGGTCGCCGGAGCGGAGCAGGACGAGCGAGGGAGCGGTGCCGCGGCTGAGCGCGAGCAAAGTAGTGAAGTCGCTGTCGGCGGAGATGATCGAACGTCTCTCGGTGACGGCGAACGTGCTGACCTCGGTGTCAGGGGAACCACCGAGCCCGTGATCGAGGACGTGTGTCGTGTCGATGCCTTTGTCGCACAGCAGTTCGGCGACCCGCGGCGAGAGGTTCTCGTCGACGAGAAACCTCATGCGGCGATGAACGGGCGCTCTTGCGGCATCGTCTCCGCGGCGAACGCGAGAGCTGCGAGCACGTCGTCGCGGGTGAGCGACGGGTAGTCGGCGAGCAGTTCCTCGACCGTCGAGCCAGCCGCAAGCTGGCCCAGCACCGCGGACACAGTAACCCGGGTACCGCGAATCGCCGGCGCGCCCGCCATGATGGCCGGGTCAGCCGTGATGCGGCTGGCGGTGGTCATAACCACGAGTCTACGGCGGACCCTCAACAGGGACGCTGTTGCGTCCGGCGGAGGCTCCCCCCAGGGTTGGGCACCGCGCCTCCCGCAGCATGTGGCCAGACACATCGGCCGAGGAAAGTCGCCG
>NZ_MOMD01000074.1:0-26812 GCF_001983015.1 Frankia sp. CcI156 | reverse complement strand
ACCAGGCCAGACGATCCCGGCCCCGCACCGGCACCTCACACTCCAACCGGGCAAAATGCTCGTCCTCCCACCGGCCCACGGCCAGGACCCCCCTCCGACGTGATCGCGACACGGTGGTCGCTGTCTTCATAGACGGGCAGTCCCCATTTGCCGATGACACAGGATCGCCAGGTCATAGGTTCTCCGGACAGTAGGAGTGATGAAAAGGCACCCCGAGGCCGGGAAACAGAGAACCGATTCCCTATCTCAACCAGCCCCGGAGGCCATGCGAAGAACCTAACGCCAACCGGCAATCGGAACGAGTCGCGTAACGCAGTAGTTCACCTGACACGCCACGTCCAACTACCACGCCCCGTGGTAGTTGGACGATCTACTGGACCTGCATGAAGTCGGCAAGCTCGCGTAGCTCCGAACTCAGCCTTCGCTTCCGGGAAAGCAGAACCGTACTCAGGACGTCCTTACCCTTGCGCTGGTGTCGCAGCCATTCCGGCGCGGTACGAAGCAGCAGCGTCAGCACACCGACCGCATCCCCGAAGTCACGAAGCGCTGCATGCGCAGCGGCCACATCGAGTAGATGACGGTTGTAGTTGTCCGACCGCCGCCGCTTCCCTGCGCCGTCGCGGACATCCTCCGCTATGCGCAGCACCCCACGCGGATCATCAGCGATGATCAGCGCCTCAGCCCGCTTCATCCGCACGACATTCGGATTGAACGTCGTGAAATACTGATGGTGCCGGCCAGTAATCCCCGACCCGGTGATCCTGGACGCGGCAACCTCGGCAAGCGACAAAAAGTCATCCGACGCATCGACTCGATTGTTCCGCACCGCCGCCGCCGAACCACGCAGCAACAACCATCCCCACGCCGACAGCTCCGCATCACTCGCCACCGACAGGCGCGGCTCCACCCGCGACGCCGTCTCGCGAGCAAGCCGCTCCGCGTCATCGAACCGCCCCTGACGCACAAACAGCCAGGACTGTGAGATAGCACCCGCCGCAGCCGTCAGCCGATCCCCGGAATCGAGAGCATCCCGCATCGCGTCACGAATCGCCGCATAGGCAAGATCGTATTGACGTACCTGAGTCAGAAACCAGCCCGCGACCTGGAAAATCTCCGCCCGCAGCCGCGCCGCCTCCCGACGATCACCCTCATTCTCCGCACCATCGACAAGCCCGTGACTTTCCTCGATCATCACCGGCAGCATCGCAGCCACAGCGCCGAAGTCGTCGGACTGGTAGACCCTGATCGCGTTTGACAGCGCATCTCGAAGCCGAGACTGCGACTCCTGTGCCGATCCACCTACCGGTGACCGCGAAACGCCGACGAGGCCGACAGCAGGCGTGAGAACCTGGCGTAGCGGCAGCAGATTCAGCTTCTCGTCTTCCGTTGCATCAGTCACTGGCCCAGGTGAACGTGCCCCGAACAGCGACGACGTCTCCGTATCCAGCGCACGGGCCAACGTGCGCAGCGTCTCGATCCGCGCGCTTCCACCCTGCTCGATCTTCCGCACCGTCGACACGCTCAACCCAGCCTCGTCGGCCAACCCCTCTTGAGAGAAGCCACGCCGCAGCCGGAGAGCCCGAAGACGAGCGCCCGGATCGTCCACCACTCCGCACCCCTCCCCGAACGTGCCCGTAATCAGGGTACGTGCACCTACAGCGCAACTCACCGACCTGCACAAACAGACCATACAAAGATCGTCGCCAATGTTCTCTTCCTTCTTTTTTCAAGGGCGGCCTTCGGCCGCCGCGTGTGACCTGGCGCACGCGCCGCGCGTCGCCGTGCGTGCCGCGCCTACGGGATCGCCGCACCCGGCCGGGGTCCCGCCTCCCTCCGGTCGGCACCCCGGCCGGAGCGTCGCCCCGTGGGCGCGTCGGCCCGTCGGCGCGTCGGAGCGTCAGACCCCCCGCCAGAGGGTCCGTGACGATCGGCGGTGAGAGTGCCGCTGGTCCGCGCCGGTGCTCCAGGAGCCGCGCGACGTCCGCGAGGACGGTGCCGCTGCTGGTTGTTGGGGCTCCGCCCCAAACCCCGGCCCTCACTCTGGAGGAGGGGGAGGGGCCGCGTACGTCCGCTGATCGCCTCCGCCGCCCGGACCCCCGAGGGGCTACGCCGGAACCTCCCAGCCGGGCAAGGGACGCGCCGCACCCAGCATGGTACGGGCCGTCGGCGCCCTTGCCCGGCCGGAAGAACCCGACGTAGGGCGCAGCCGCCCGACCGACGGAGGAGATCAGCTCAGCCCGGGGTCCGTGAAAGATCAAAAACCGGGTCGGGTGGCGTTGCAGCCACCCGACCCGATCCTGATCATTTCTTAGGTGAACAGCGAGTCGACGAGAGCGCAGCCCACCGGATCGCCCGTATCCACGCCGTCACATACTGCAAGGACGCGGATCCCCGTGCGGCGCAGCATGCCCAGTACCGCCATCCGCCCCGCTTCAGTGGTGGCCAACCGGTCGTAGGCGCCGGAGTGGACGAGCCGGACGACCGCCGCCCACTCATGCAGCCTGTCAGCGGTCTGGTAGACCGTCCCACCGGCCTGCCAGGCCCGTGCCGAGCATGCCRCAGCGAACACCGCTCGCTGATCATCCCGCTCGGTCACGCTGACGTCCTRACGAACGAAGTTCAACGCCCGCGCCAGCCCCGGCATCACGCATCCTCGCCGGATGCGCGGCAAGCCGACACGCCGTCCGACGCCTCAAGCAGACCGAACCACATCGCATCAAGGACCGCGAGGCTGTTCGTACTCGTCACGACGCCGATCATCGCGGACAGGTCACGCAGCGCCGACGCCGCGGCGCGAGGTACGAGGTTCCCGGGCGGACCGGCAAGCGGACCGTCGTCCAGCTCAGCCGCCACCAATGCCAGCGCCTCACGCACCCTGACAATCAACTGATCAACGAGGTAGGCGCTCTGCCGCACCGGATCATCTGGCATAGTAAACATAGGTTCCGCTCCTGGTCTGGCAGGTTGTGGGACTCAGGCCCGGATCGGTGTTCCCRCACCGGTCGGGCCGCTTTCGTTGCTGTACCTACATCATCGCAAACTTTGTATAGGTTGTTGAAGGCCGGAAACGGCGAACGGCCGGCAACCCCAGGCGAGGTCACCGGCCGCCGCACGGTCGCGGGTCTTGCGTTACTCGCTCTTTGTGATCTCTCGCTCGTCTTCCGATCGGTTGCCGTGCCAGATGGACGCATACGTAGCCTGTACCGCCAGATCGGCCCACCAGGTAGCCGCCTCACGATCCGTGCTCATAGCGTCGACACAGACCCGCATGCCGCCCGGAAACACGAGTACCGGCCGACGGACCTGGAAACCCGGTATGACCRGCGGCATCTCGACTGCCGGAGGTTCCGCCGGATGCGCCATCAGCACCACACTAAGATCCGAACGCATGCTGTCCGGCAGCCGAGACTCACCATCTGAGATCATGGGCATAGGTCACGTTCCCTTCCAGGAGGGTGCGAGATCAAGGCCCTGGCGGAGARGGTAGGAGCTCACCGCCAGGGCCGCCTATTGGGGCACCCCAAGAGTAGCGAGATGCTTGGGGTGCCCCAATAGGCTGTAGCCCATGGGCGAGAACGACCTGTGGACGACGGGCGATATTGGACGACGCCTCGGCATCACGGCCGAGCGTGCCCGCCAGCTTTCCCACCGCCCAGACTTCCCCGCACCGCATATCGATCAAGGTACGGTCCGTCTCTGGCAACCCGCCGACGTCGAGACATGGATCACGCAGTACCGACCGGCAGCCGCCAAGAACCAGCCGCAGCCCTAGACCCCAGCCATGCCGAGTCGTTGCACTTAAGGAAGTGATCTAGGTCACATCTTTCGGTGTACCTCGCGAAGTTAGTGCGCGCCGATGTCGAGGAACTGGGTGACGCCCATCCKGGCGAGCATCGCCACGGCACGGCGCAGGAACGCCCTGTTCTCCTGGGCGGTGATCCGCAGGTTCGGGAACGCGGCCAGCGCCCTGTCCGCGGCTTCACGGTCCGCCGGGAAGTGGGTCTTCCCGCCCAGGTAGTAGTCGTACATCCGCGCCGGGTGGGCCTGGTCGGTGTTCAGATCCACGGGCTCGACGAATCCGACGTCGCCGAGGCCGTTGACGAGGGCCTGGAGGGAGGGGCTGCCGGTCGCGTCGGGGTCGGGCGGTAGTGGGGGCATGACGTGCCGCTCCTCGTCAGCAGGGGATGGCGGCGCGGGCTGCGAATGGGGCCCGCCCGGTGCGCGGTGTGGGTGGCGGGGTCGCCGCGCCGCGGGTGCCGGCCGAGGGCTGGGTCGGGGAGACGGGCACCAGGCCGGCGGAGGACAGGGCCGGGGTGTCGTGCCAGGTATCGAGGGCTCGGAGACGGTCGGCGACGCGGCGCAGCGTCTCCTCGTCCGTCCGGAACACGACCGGCCGGGCGGGCTCCGGGTAGGCGGTGGGTACGCGGCCGGCCAGCGGCGCCTCGTGCGGGGAAGGCTCGATCACGACGGTGCCGCCAGCGATCCGCGCCCAGGCCACCGTTCCTCCGGACGGCGTGGCATAAGCCCCCCAGTTCTCGGCGAGGGCGTCGACGAGAAGCAGGCCGCGACCGTGCTCGTCGTCGGCCGTGGGCTGCTGGCGCTGGGGCTGACCGGTGGTGCCGTTGTTCCAGATTTCGATCAGGACGTGGTCGAGGGCGGCGCTGAGTCGGATCGCGATGTCATCGCCGGTTCCGGCCGTGATGGCGTTGGCGCTGAGCTCGGTGACGRCCAGGGCGGCAGCCTCGATAGTGCCGGGCGGGACCTGCCAGGCAGTCAGCACCAGCACGGCGTCCCGACGCAGGCGCGGCACCGAGGCCGCCGTCGCGGGGACACGGGCGGCGACCGGGCGCACAGCCTTCGAGGGCAGGTCACTCGGCATCGTTCTCCTTCCTCTCCATCTGGTGGTGGACCGCCCGGCCCGGGGCATCGGGGAAAGACGGTGCAGGCCCCGGGTCGGGCGGCCGTTCAAGGGCTCCGCGACCGTGCGCGGGGCGGAGGGCCTAGCGGTGGTGGTGTTCGGGGCGGCGGGCTCGCAGGATCACGGTGTTCGGGGCGGCGGACTCTTCGACGACCGTGATCTCGACGTCTGCGAACCCGGCGGCGGTGAGCAGGTCCCGCCAGCCGTCGGGCGTGTGATCGAAACGGATCACCGGCGCGGTTCCGCCGTCCGAGAGTCGCACCGTGTATCGGCTGCCGACGTCTGTGCCGGAGCCGAGCGGCGCGGAAGCCGCGAGCAGCCCACCGAGCCGGAGCGCCTGGCAGATCAGTGCGAGCAGTGGTGCGGTCGGGTAGAGGCCCAGCGCGCCGTAGGTGCTGAAGATCGTGTCCGCTTTCGCGCAGCTGGCCAGGTAGCGGGCCGCGTCGACGTGGTGGAACAGCGGCTCCGGCCAGCGGGCCCGGGCACGGAGGATCTGGCTGCGCGCCGGGTCCAGGCCCACACCGCGGGCGCCCCGTTCGACGAGGTGGGCGAGGTTGTCGCCGGCGCCGCAACCCAGCTCGATGACCCGCCGCCCGGCCACCTCGCCAAGAAGCTCGGCTCCAGGGTCCGCGTCGCCGTCGCAAGTCCGTGTCCACCGGAACCGGTGTCGCGCCGGCCGGGTGTTCAACCCATCGGCGGCGATCTTGGCTCGGCCGTGCCGGTCCCATGAGGACACGTTCACGGCGAGGGCATAGTCACCCCCAGGAACAGCGCCGCCTCGTTCAAATGCCGCCGGACGACGCTCTCGACAAAGGGGTCCTGTGACGGGTCGTTGATCCATGTGGTCGCCTGCTCCAGGTACCAGCTGATGATCCAGAGGCGGTGCCAGCCCATCGCCCACGCCGCGGCCGGCAGCCCGGCCCGTGGGGTCGCGGCCTCGGGCGTGCCGCCGGCGCGGATGTAGGACTGGATGAGGCGTTGCAGGGCGGTCAGATCGGCGGGGCCGGTGGTTCCCTGCCAGGAGGCGAGATCGAGCAGGCCCGGGCCGACGAAGGCCCGCGCCCAGTCGAGCAGCCGCCACCCTGATAGGCCGATGTGCACGCTCGTCGGATGGAACTCCGAATGGCACAGCCCGAACGGGGGGGTCTCGGCGCCGTCAGCCAGGTCGAAGGCGACGCCGGCGAGACGTTCGAGGAGYTTGTCGAGACCGGCCGCGTCGACCCACCGGCCACGGGCACGCAGCACGTCCAAGCTCGCCCGTGCCCGACCGGGGAGAGCGGCCAGGGCGGCGCGGTCGAGGGTCRTAAGCCCTGCCGGAGGTGTCCCCGCGTGGACCGTCACGGCGGCCGCGGCTCCGTCCGCCTCCGTCGCGTCGCGCACCGGCTCGCCGAGATCCTCCAGGAGCATCCCGAGGTCATGCTCACGGCGGACCTCCGCCAGGATCCGCGGAATTGGGAGACCCTGCGCCTGCAGATGCTGCAGGACGTCGGCTTCACCGGTGAACGGCTCCCGCGCATGCTTGAAGATCGCGGTCCCGCCCCCGGGGATACTCACCCGCTCGACCGACGAGAGCACCCACGCACGGATCGAGGTCCGCGCAGGCAGGCCCGTCGCCGCCATCTCCACCATGAGAGCGGCCAGCAACGGTTCGGACTCATCCATCACCATCGACGACCCTTCACTCCGGCGAACGAGTAGACGCCGCCACCTGGGAGGCTCAGCAGGCCCGGCTGAATGYCGGGCATGGCTGGCCCTCGTTCCAACGGAGGCGCGACAGGGCGTCCTCGCGAAGAGGATGCGCACCACCTGCGAGCAATCTCGTACTCACTGGTGCCGCTTCCGTCGCATCCATGACACACTCGGCGCAAGTTCCTGCACAGGCCGCAACAGRCAGGRGCGCTGACTGCCCCCAGCGGGGGCATCGACGGCGTGGCGTGACGACGGGGAGGTGGGCGCCGTGCCTGCCGAGGGAGAGCCGGACGGCGCACTCGCCGAGCTGTCCAACCTGCTGCGCCAGCTCATCGCGAGCAAGGGKACCAACAACAGCGAGCTGTCTCGGCAGATCGGTTACCGACGTCAGCAGATCGCCGAAGCCGTCAACGGCCACAACGTCCCTTCGGAGGGCCTTGCTCAGGCGCTCGACAGGGCGTTGGACGCCGGCGGCCGGGTCACCGCCCTACGCGAGCAGGCTGATAGGGAGCGAAAGGCGCGCAGATTCGGCCTTCTCCCGCCGCGCGCCGACCCCGATCTGATCGTGGATCCCCGCGAGGTCCAGCCGGTGTTGGCGCTCGGCGACGAGGCCGACATCATGGGGTGGAACCCGCCGGCCTCATCGGTGGCCGCGGGTCGTGTCGTCATCGTCGACTCGGATCCGCCTTCGGCCACCGCTGGCGCGGCCCGGCCGGCCCGGATCGCTCCCCAGGTCGTGGCAGGGAGGAACGATCTCCATGCGGTGTACGAAGCAGGCCTGTCCGCGCTGTCCGAAGGCGGCGTGGAGATGAAGGCGCGGAAGGCCGCCGAGCACGCCTCCGAAGCCGCGGCCCGCGCTCTCCCGGACCTGAAGATCGACCAGCTAGACGAGGATCTTCGGTATCTGGCGACGAACTACGGCGCGGTCACGCTTCCCGACGCCTATCAGCAGGCGCAGGCGCTGCTGGAAGCCGCGCAGAGGTCGCTCGAACGGACGCAGGCGCCCCGCCAGCTCGCACGCCTCTACCTGCTCGCCGGGGAGGCTGCGGCGCTCTGCGGCTCCGCGTGCTTCGACCTGGCACTGTTGCGGCCCGCCGCGCAGTTCGCCCGCACCGCTGCGCTCTACGGGCAGACGATCGAGTTCGGCCCGTTGCAGGCGTTCGCTCGCGGCACCCTGGCCTACGTCGCCTACTGGCAGGGCCGCCCGGCCGAGGGCCTACGCCATGCCCTGGCCGCGGCGGAGGCGCCGGGCGTCGGCACGGTGGGACGCCGCCGGATCGCCGTCATCGCCGCCCGCGCCTGGGGGCATCTGGGCGACGCGGCCAACGCGCGGGCAGCGATGGCCGAGGCGGAAGCGCTCGACGATCCGTCGGAGCACGATGACCTGCACGACGTCGACGGCGAATTCGGCATGAGCATCGAGCGGGCGCTCATGAGCAACGCCTCGACAGCCCTTCTCCTCGGCGACGCCGTAGCCGCCGGCACCTATGCCCAGGCCGCCCTGGACCGGTACACGGACCTCCCCGGCGAGCAACGTCCACCGATGATCGTCGCGCAGGCTCAAGCCGACCTGGCGAACGCTCGCCTCGTCCAGCGCGACGCCGACGGGGCCGCCGCCGCGCTCGACGCGGTCCTGGCGCTCCCRGTCTCCTGGCGTGGCAATGGGCTGGTGCAGCGAGTGAAATCCGTCCGCCTACGGCTCCTTACGCCGGACCTCRCTCAGGCAGGGGCGCTGCGGGGCTACGGTGACGCGATCGAGGACTGGGCGGCGATGGCGCCCGCACCGGCCGACCTCAGCCGCCCTGCCGCGCCGACGGCGGAGAGCTGAGCTCTTCCCGCGGCGTCGGCAGCCGGGACGAGCGCAGCACCTCCGCCTCGGCCTCGGGGGAGATCCCGTGCTCGCGCCACCGAGGATGCTCCACCGGACGACCGCCAGCCTGCATCCACAGCCAGGTGTCGCGCACGGTCTCACGGATCGGCCGCGTCGACAGGCCCGCGGCTCGCGCCGCTGACGAGTCGACAGCCCACACACCAGCGCTCGTGCGCCACAGCGGCAGCTCCGTCCACTGCCGCACACCGGCGCTCAGGAGTAGCTCGTCGGCGACCCACTCGACGACGCCCTGCCGGCCGGTCACCTCGACGCAGGCGTCCAGGAGGTCGCCGAAGGTCTCGTCGCCCGGCGCGGTGACGTTGTAGTTACCGCTTTGCCCGGCGGCGGCCAGGTCGAGGGCGAACATCGCCAGATCGCGGACGTCGACCGGCTGAATACGGCGAGCCGGATCGCCCGGGCCCAGGATGATGCCGCCGCGGGCAGCCCGGCTGAGCCACCACGGCAGGCGTCCGACATATTCGCCCGGCCCCAGGATGACGCCCGGCCGTAAGACCACGGACCTGCGGTCCCCGAAGGTCTCACGGACCGCCTTCTCCGCGCCGGCCTTCTGCCGCCCGTAGTACCAGTCCGGGCCCGTCCAGCCCGCTGGGAGACGGCCGAAGTCGGCGTCGGCGTCGGCAGGGGCGTCCAGCAGCTCCGAGCTTTCGTCGAGCGGCTCGTTTGGCCAATCCCGGTACACGTTGACCGTCGACACGAAGACGTAGGCACCGGCCACCGGTTCGAGCAGCGTGGCCGAGGTGAGAACGTCCCGCGGCGCGATGTCCGTGGCCGACGTGTCGATAACGACATCCCAGGGGCCGCGTTTCGCGAGAGCGGCGAGGTCAGCCGGGCTCGTCCGGTCCCCGGTGACAGCGACCGCGCCCGCCGGCGCCGCGCCCGACCGGCCGCGCGTGAAGACGGTCAGCTCCCAGCCGCGCGCCAGGATCTCGCCCGCTGCCGCCCGACCGAGAAACCAGGTACCGCCGAGCAGCAGAACACGCATATCCAGATGCTGCCTGCCGGATCACGCCGTCCGCCATGCCTTTGCGTTTCCGGTGGGCCTCGTCACGCTTACCGCGCCGCCGCTGCGGCCAGGGGTGCCTGCCCCTGGCAGTTGCAGTCTTCCCAGGCGCTCGCGGGGCCGGTGTCCTGACGCGAGAGCGGTCCGCGGCTCGGCATCAGTTTGGAGTCGCTCGGGGACCTCGCCTTTGCCCACCAGCGTGCCGACGCCGTCGGCCGGTGAGCCGACCACGAGCACCCAGGAGGGGAGCGAAATGCCTCGGCGACCGCCATCCGTCCGCGCACGAGGGCTCGGCGCTGAACTCCGGGATCTGCGCGTCGCGCGCAACCTGACCAGCCGCGCCGTCGCAGAGAGACTGGGCTGGTCGGCCAGCACGCTTAGCCGGCTGGAGAACGGGCTGCGCGGAATCAGCGTCGAAGACGTCGCCTCGCTGCTCGTCGTTTACAAAGTCACAGGCCCCGGCCGTGAACGGCTCCTCGAACAGGCCCGCGAGGCTGACCGGCCCGACTGGTGGGCGTCCGGCGGGCCCGGACTGCCCCCGGGCCTCACCGCGCTGATCGGGTTCGAGTCCCAGGCGAACCGAATCACGAACGTCGAGATGCTGTTGGTCCCCGGGCTGCTCCAGACCCCGGACTACATCCGCGGGGTCATGGCCAGCGCGGGCCTTACTCCCCACGACGCAGAGGGTCGGGTCGCGGCGCGGCTCGGGCGGCAGGCCATCCTGAGCCGTTCTGATYCGCCCGTGCTACAGGTGCTGCTCGACGAGGGCGTACTACGCCGTCCCGTCGGTGGAGCGGCGGTGTTGGCCGCCCAGCTGCGCTACCTGATCGCTGTCGCGGCACGACCATCGATAACGCTGCGGGTTCTGCCCGTCGACCTCGGCGCCCATCCCGGCACGACCGGGTCGTTCGTGCTCTTCGAGTTCGACCGGGCGCGCCCCGTCGTGCATCTGGAACACCGCGGCGCGGGCACGTTCGTGGACGAGGTCGCCGACACCGCGCCGTTCGCCGCGGCGCGCGATGCTCTCGCGTCCCTGGCACTAAGCCCCGCAGCGTCGTGCGCCGTCATAGCTGACCTTGCCGAAGAGCTCGAGAGAAGGCGATGACGACATGGCGCCCCTGACCGCTGACGGCTCGCGCTTGGTGTGGGTGAAGTCGACGCACAGCGGCGACAAGACCCAATGCGTCGAGGTGGCGGCCCTTCCCGACGGCGGCCGTGCTGTCCGGGACAGCAAGGACCCTGACGGCGCTGCCCTGTTCTTCAGCGATGCTGAGTGGCGAGCGTTCGTCGCGGGCGTGCGCGACGGCGAGTTCGATCACTAGCCGTAGGCTCCCGCGACGATCTTCCACTTCTCAAGCGGATCTTCCACTGGCCGGCAACTGGAAGCCGATCGGGGTAGACGTGGGCCGCCTCGCGGCGCTCGGAGCAGGCTGACGGTGGATTCGCCGGGCATACGGAGCCCACGACGCGCGCTGCGGCGGGGGCGGTCGTGGGTCGGTGGTCGTCGAGGCGCTGGCCGACAACCGGACGGAGCCAGCCGTCGTACGCCGGCGCGTTGGTAGCGGCGAGAGTCAGGCTCATCGCGACCGGCTTCTTGTGAGGAGGACGTAACGGTGCACGAGGTTCCACTTCCACCTGCCGGCTGGCAGGCGGACCTTCTGCCGATGCTGGAGGATCTTGCCCGCCGGGATCCTCGGGTCCGGGACGTTCACGTTCACGGTTCGGCGGCCGGTCCGGCCCGAGATCTGGACTGCTGGTCTGATCTGGACCTCGTGGTGGTGACCGACGACCCGCGGCGCGTCGCTCACGGAGTCGTCGAACGCCTTCTCCGCGAGATGCCGCCGCTGTTCGCCTGCGACGAGAACGAGGCCTCGACCAAGCACGTGACGCGCCTGGTCTTCCGCGACCTACGACGGCTGGACATCACCGTCAGGACGCCCGCCAGCGACCAGCCGCAAGGCCAGACGGCCACCTCACCGCCGTCCGAGGGCGACCCTATGGAGACATTGGTCAACCGCTATCGGTTCGACGCGGTCCTGGCCGCGGTCAAGGCAGCCCGCGGAGACATGCTCATCGGTGCTMACCTCACGCTCCAGCTGGCCAGGCACGTCCTCGTCGCCGCGATGCTGCTGCGCGACCGCGACGCCGGCACCAACCACCATCGTCACGGCGACGCGAAGTGGGACACCTRGGCCCAGCGAGCCGCAGGCGTTCCGGCGCCCTACACGGTGACCGGCATCACCGTGGCCATCCGCTCGTACACCMACATGCTCGAYGAGCTGGTTGGCCAGTGGGACCAAGCACTGACTGGTGGTCACGAACCACTCCTGGCCATGCTCACCCATGTCGATTGCACCGCCCGAGGCCCGGACCTCGAAATCACCGGTGCCTGATCAGGTCCTACGTCCACGATCACGCCACGCCGAGCCGACGCCAGAACTGCCACCCGAACCTGGTAAATCAGCACTGCGCCTACTGACATACAGCCAGGGAAGCCGCTGACAGCTCGACACCGATTGGAAGATCACAGGGAACCTACTGCACGTATCTGGGGCACGCGGCGAGCGTCCGAGGCTCATCGGCTAGTCGTATGGGCCCAGAAAGCGTTCGCCGTTGAAGTGGATCAGATGGGTTGAGTCCTYGGCGCACCAAACCTCGGTCTCCCAGGCGATCTGATGAAGGTATTTCTTCATCTCGCGTCGATCGGGAAAGCAGGAGACGTAGACCAGGCCGGGTGTGGCGTCCGCGAACAGCGAGGCAAGTTCTCTGTGGCGCTTGGCGTCGACCGGTCCGTGAGACGACGCGGCCTCCATCAGAACGAGCCAGTCTCGACCCGGCAGGTAGACCACCAGGTCAGGCATCTTGCCGTGCTCGTCAACAGCGACGCCGAGGGCAGCGAGCCGGTCGGCTTCAAAGTATGCCCACTTGGCGTCGGCGTCACCGACGTATAACACTTCGCCGCCGGGAGTGAACCGCGGGCAGAACTCCTCTACCATCTGCTTGATCAGAACGTTCTGCCCGCCAGGAGAGAGCGTAAAAGGCTCGCCATGCGGGAGCGTCACGGGGATGCGGTTCATCTCTCTGGCAGCCGCATACTGCGCTTTCAGCCCTGGYACAGTCGCGAGGTAGTCCGTGACGGCGTCGTCAAACTCTGGCGTGTCATACTTCTGGATCACGGCAAGCGCTTGCGGCGTGACCTGGTAGTTCCATTTCGGCGAGTTGATCGGCCGGTCTGGCTGGTCTGGGTTCTGCTGCACCAGCAGGGCAGCGGCGAACTGGTGGAGAGTGAACCGCCGGATGGTCTCACGTGTGTTGGCAGCGTAGTTCCGGCCGTACTCGTTACGCATCCAGTCCATGATGGCGCGCGTTCCGAGCATCGGGTCGGCGGCAGTTGACCACGGCTCGTCCGGGCGGAGGCGAAGTAGAGCCAGGAGAGTGAGGGCGGATCGTTCGTTGGACCGCTCCGCATCCATACCGAGAGCTTCGAGGACGCGGCTCGCCTCTTCGATCTTGTTGGTGCTCATGCGGCGGCCCCAGCTGGGCTCAACGCCTGCGCCACGATGACGTCGATATCGTCTTGCGGCGGGAGCGCCTCCGGAGCAAGGTGCCCCATGTGTCGGAGTGACCAGCTGTCGGGAAATCGCATGGCCCKGAGGTCGGTGGCGTTGACCTGGGTGTGGCCGGAGAAGGTTCGGAAGAACTTGTCGACCCGCGAGGAGTTGAGCCACATCGAGAGGCCGAAAGCGAGGTCGCGGTCGAGCCCCCCGCCCTTGATGTGAAAGACGTTGACGTGATTCTCGAACGCGACAGGGCCCGGGACGCTCTCGGGGGACCATACGGCAGCCACGATGCGGCGCCGCTCCTCCTTGGATGAGAACCGCTTCACGACGCAGTACCAGCCCTCGGGAACGAGCATGCGCTCGTCCTTCTCAGTGATCGGCGCAAACCACTGGGCCTTGCGAATGTCCCGCGGCCACGAGATGAGACCGTYGCGCACGTTGCCTGGGTAAACGAGCGGTACGCCACGGTCGACGTGGCTGTGGTGGAGGCACTCAAGTGATCGGAAGTCGACTACCCTGCCGGTAGATATGGTCACACCGAGCGATGCAAGGGTGTGTGGTAGCGACATCATCCGTTCGGCTATGGCGGTGTCCTCGTCGTTGGTGGCGATGCGGACGAACCTCTGAGGGTCGTCAGGATGCACGACGTCGGCATATGCCACTTCTCGATGCTGCGCGTCATCCTCGTGACCATCACTGGCCGACAGGAGGACGGTCTCTCGATCACCGTTCTTGGTGCCGGATATGATCACGTTCTCCTGTAGCACGCCGGTGTCCGCGAAGACGGTTGACCGGGACGCGAATACGTGCACCCGGTCGAGCGCGATCTGGTTGAGTAGATATGAGCGGAAGGTCCCGAAGTAGGGCCCATTAGCGAACGACCGCGGCGTGATCGCGACCAGCTGTCCGCCGTCGCGGAGTGCTCGCGCCGCGAGTGCGAGGAAGGCGGCGTAGAGATTCGGTGCGTCCGCTCCGGCCTCCCGGACGGCTGTGCGGGAGGCCGAGGAGGCGGCCAGCTTTGCGTAGGGGGGGTTCTGAATCACCAGGTCGAACCCGGCAAGTCGCTCATCCGCATCAAGTCCGGTCGAGGCCGCGATGAAGTCGGCCTGAACCAGCTCGACCGTCACCCGCCCATCGCCTGCGATCTTGCACGCTTCGAGGGTGTTCGAGAGCTGAGGCACCACGCCCTCGTCGCACTCGACGGCGACCACGTGAACCGCCAGGTTCGGCCGCTCAGCCAGCACCCGAGCGACGAGCGCGGCCGACAGCATCCCCGACCCTGCGCCGGGATCTAGGATCTTGATGCTGCCTTCATCGGGAAGCCGCGGCATGCTCGCGATCAGTGACGCTGCCCGAGCTGGGGTGAAGAACTGACCAAGCGTCTCCTGCGTCTTGGGGTCGAGGACCGCCAAGGCCGACACCCGATTGCGTTCCGCGAGGTCGAGGAGGTCGCTCTGCATGATGCTCATCCTGCCGTACGCGGCATGCGGGGCCACCGCGACCAGCCATGGTCACAAGATGCGCCCATGCCGTGGTCTCGAAGGCTGGACCAACACTCTCTGTCCCACGGTAGCGGAGCGGCGGCGTGAGCGACGGACGCAGAGAAGCACCGCTGACGGGCCCACGGACCGTGCGCAGGCCGCGCCGACGCGGGGCGACGGCGCTGGCGCCTGAGCCTGTCGCGGGAAGGTTCGGGCAGCCATGAACACGACCACGAACACGGACCACTGGCAGCCGCATGCCCGCGCGCTAGCCGATATCGCCACCCACCCCGGCTCCCGCTGGTACCCAGTCGTCGCCGCGGTCCCCCGCCACCACTTCGTGCCGGCATGGTGGGAACGGGACGGCGCCGGGTGGCGACTGCACCACGGCCCGCTCGCCGATGCCTACGCGGACCGGTCGCTCGTGACCCGGGTCGGGCCGGCCCACGCGGACCACAGCGGCCCGGACGCCGGGGCGCCCGTCGGCCGGCCGACGTCGTCATCGACACAGCCATCGCTGCTGCTCTCGATGTACCAGYACGCCCAGCTCGCCGACGGTCTCGACATCGCCGACGTCGGCACCGGCTCGGGCTACGGCACCGCGCTGCTCGCCACCCGCTACGGGGAGCGGCACGTGACCACGATCGACGTCGACTCCTACCTTGTCGACACAGCGGCCAGCAGGCTCGCCGCGATCGGCCTCCAGCCGGCGGCGGAGACAGTCGACGCGACGGGGCARCTACCGGGCAGCTACGACCGGCTCGTGTCGACGGTCTCGGTCCGGTGGATCCCCCCGTCCTGGCTCGCCRCATTGCGCCCGACTGGCCGGTTCGTGACCACCATCCACGGCACCTGGATAGTCCTCACCGCCTGGAAGAACCCGGACGGGGAGGTCCGCGGCCGGGTCGCCAGAGACTGGGCCGGTTTCATGGCCACCCGTAGCGGCCCCGACTATCCGCCGCCCTGGGCCGACTTCGACGAGCTCGCAAACCGCGAAGGTGAACATGTCGGCCCCGGCCGGTACCCAGTCCTGAACGTCGCGGACGCCTGGGAGCTGTCGACCATGCTCGCGCTCGCCGCCGGCGTCGACGTCACCCACCACTACCTGCGGCCCGACCCCGACGGGCAGCACACTGCGCTGCTGGCCCATCCCGACGGGTCATGGGCCAGAGCCACCGCCGTCGGCGCCAACCGGCCGCTCGTCCACCAGGGCGGCCCGCGCAGGCTGTGGGACCTCCTCGATCGGGTCCGCGACGACTGGCTACGCCTCGGCATGGCCCCGTGGATCGGCGCGAACGCTCTGATCCTGCCCGACGGCGCGATCATCCTCGCTCGAGGCACCTGGCGCGCGACGATCCGCGCGGCAGATCCACCGGGACATGACATCTGACCCGCGGGCACCGGTCGGGCGCGGGCCGCATGCCGAGCGTTCCCGACTTGTCGGGACAAGCAGGTAGGCGCTGTCGGACCGGGCGTCTACGGTGGCGATCATCACCCATCGCGGACAAAGGGCCTTTCCTATGCGCTATCTCGACACCGCTGTCGGCGGGCCTGATCACRCCGTCGAGCAGTGGCTGCTCGCCGAGCTCGACCAGGCGCAAGTCTTCGCCGCGCGGACCGGCTACCTGACCGGGCACGGCCTGAAGCTGATCGAGCCGCAACTGGCAGCGCTACTRGAGCGGGGTGGGGAGGCCCACCTGGTCACCGGTGCCCGGGAGGACCAGGTCACGGCTGGCGACCTCGCCGCCTTCACCCGGTTGTTCGAGCCGCACGGCACACGGGCGACGCTGGTACTCGTCGACGACGACCGGGCGATGATGCACGCCAAGAGCTACTACGTCCGCCGGACCGACGGCACGCAGACGGCGCTGGTGGGGTCGGCGAACCTGACCCTTTCCGGGCTACGCGGCAACCACGAGTCCGCGATCGTGCTGGACACCCGGGTCACGCCGGACGCTCCCTGCGGGGAGGTGCTCGCCGCGATCCGGKCGTGGGCAGACACCGACCGGCCGGCCCGGCGGATCACCGAGACGACTCTCGACCAGGTCGTGCTCAACGCACCGCGGGTCGCGCGGGCCACGACCCGGGTCACCGGCACGCCGAAGCTGCCACCAGCCCAGCCGCTTGGCGACCTGATCAATCCCGCCCTTGAGGAGATCGAGGCCATCGAAGCCCGCGACGGCACGCTGATCGGCGTCCCGACCGGCTTTGCGGATCTCGACGAGCTGACGAACGGCCTGCATCCCGGGCAGGTCATCGTCATCGGCGGCCGGCCGGCCCTGGGGAAGTCGATGCTGTGTCTCGACATTGCCCGCTCGGCTTCCATCAAGCACCGGCCCGACCGGCACGATCACGGTCGCCTTCCAAGGGAACTACAGCCGCTTCGTCGACATGAAATGAAAGCGGCGATGGCGGTTCGTCGCGGTTTGGGCAACCTGTCCGGGTGCGAACCGGTCGGGAGCCGGAGTTGGGGTGGGCACCACGTTGGTGCATGTCGCCGTGAATGACTTGGCGGAGTGCTGCCGGTGCTGGAGTTCCCCCCGGGCATCGAGCCTCGGGCGATGCGCCGGATATGGCGGTGGCGCCACGGCGGGCTCTGAGCTGGGCAGTGCCTCGGTGATGCGGCCGCAGAGTGGGTGAGCTGCACAGCGCGGCGCTGCAAGGGCAAGAGGCCGCTGGGGGACCATCGGAGTCCTATCCTCTCGGCTGGTACTCGGGCCGCATGTCTTCGAGCTTGATCGCCGCAAGGATGGCCGGCGTGGCGCAAGCCCGGCAGTAGGTGCGACTCGTTTGGCTGCCTGGGCCGGACAGCACCCAGTAGGTAGGAACCGTATGGGTCTGGAAGCCGTTTTGGAGACGATTCTCGGGGTCGCACCCGGGCCAGGTGCCAAGGATGAGCGAAGGGTTGTGACGAATCACGTAAGCCACGTGAGTCTCCGTCTCGTTTCCTGTGACCTACTCGCCTGTCCACTCGGGGTCGATCAGGATCGGCGGCGCCTTCGTCAGRCCGTACTTGGCGTACCAGCCGACAGTCCAGCGCAGAATCGCGCGCCGGTTGAGTCGCCACTCGTCGCACAGGTCGGTCAGCACCTCGGCGCAGAAATCCTCGCGGAGGTCCGCCAGGGTCTCGTCGGGCCGCGAGCCCACGAACGCGATGGTCTCGATATCGACGTCGAGCGCGTCGGCGAGMACCGCCGCCGCCGTATGGCTGGTGCCGTGGCCGTTGTAGCCCCAGCCGAAGTCACACTCCTCGGGCGGGGACAGCAGGCGCAGCACCTCGGTCTTCTCGCGCGCTGTGGGACCGCTCGCCGGCACTTCGACGAGCACTCGGCTCGGGTGCCACTCGTCTGAGTCCTCAGCGAGTGCGCCTCGTCGCGCCCAGCGTCCGGTCACACGGGAGACGGTCGGCCTTGCGGCGCGCCCTTGAAGGCCGTGGTAGGTCCGTTCCTGGTAGCCCATCTCCACCCCCGCGCGTCGACGGGATCACACAGTAGCGGACTGCCTGCGTCATGTATCCAAATTCGGACAGTTGAGCGCCAATCGTGACGGCTCGTCCCGCCTCGCACCCAACGCGCCGTCCGATCCGTTGGCTGGCTTCTGTGGCCTTGACGCACGGTTAACCGCCTCTKCGCCATCGTCGAAGCGATTGTCGAGGCGTGCGCCGGCACGGACGGATCGGYGACTTGACACGACTGATCACGCCTACGGACGTAAGCGGAGGGCCGAACCGGCTGACGGGTGGACGACTGGTCGCCAGCATCGAGGGATGGCCTGGATCGTGCTCGATGTCGTGGTCGTCCTTATCGCCGCTGTTGCTTTGACCTACGCGCACCTGGGGCTCCGCGCGGCGCGTCAAGCAGTCGCCTCACGAGAGCATGCGCCGAGGGTCCGCGGTTCGGCGGCGCCGCTGCACGCAGAAATTCTGGACGCGGTCGCGCTTCTCGACGGCCTGGCCGCCGCGCTCGACAACGCCGCCGCGCGGTCCCCTGGCGGCGACCGGTTTGCTCGTGAGCATGCGCTGCGGGTTCGTCAGATCCGCGACCGCCTGTGGCCCGAGAGCCGGCCGAGACCCGATGACTACGGTGCCGCGGACGAGTGGGCCTCTGCGCTGGGACGTACATTCCGAGTTGGAGCCACGACCCCGCCGCCAGCATCTTGATCGACTGGCGTGCGGGGAGCAAGTTAGGCGTAGAAGTCCGACTTCTCCGTTTCGTCCGACTTGTCGGAACGCGGAGCCCGAGGTCGATCGTTCCGACCGTGCACGGTCAGAACGCGGCTGGAGGCCGGGGATGGGTGAGCGGGCGACGGGTCGGTGGCGGCGCCATGCGGCGCAGGTCCGCACCGACAAGGCCAGCGCGAGGATGACGCCAGACGAGCGGGAAAAGCTGGAGGCGGCGGCTGCCCGAGTCGGGCTGCGTCTCGGTGGCTACCTCGTCGAGGCGGGCCTGCGCCTGGCGGACCAGGCCGACCCGGCGCCGGTGGTGGTGCCGATGCCGGCGGTGGTGGGTGTGGATCGGGCGCTGCTGGAGGCGTGGGTGGATGCCAGCGTCCTGCTGCGTCAGTACGGGAACCTCGTCAACCAGTCGGTCAAGCTGTGGCATCGCAGTCGGGGCGGTCCGATGCCGGCGGGTCTGGCGGAGGCGGTCGAGCTGACGAATGTCGTGGCCCGCCGGGTCGATGTCCTGGTCGCCGAGTACCGCCGCCGGTGATCGCGAAGGTGCAGCGCGGCCGTGGGGCCGGCCGGCTGCTGCGGTACCTGTTCGGCCCGGGCCAGGCCAACGAGCACACCGATCCGCATGTGGTCGCCAGCTACGCCGGCGGCCCGGAGTCCTCCGCGTTCCTCGAACCGCCCACCCGCCCAAACGGCCGACGTGACGTCTCCGAGCTCGGCGAACGGCTGACCGATCTGGACCTGCTCACCGGCAGCCGCAAACAAGCCAAGCCGGTCTGGCATGTCTCGGTCCGTGCTGCCCCCGAAGACCGCCGTCTTACCGGCGACGAGTGGTCGCAGATCGCCACCGACATGGTGACCCGCGCTGGGCTCGTCGACGAGCTCGGTACCGGCTGCCGCTGGGTGGCCGTGCGGCACGCCGACGACCACATCCACATCGCCGCGTTCCTCGTCGGCCTCGACGGGCGAGCCGTCGCGGCCCGCGGCGACTACTACCGGGTCGGCGAGGCCTGCCGCGCCGCCGAGGCCCGCTACGGCCTGCGCACCACCGCGCCACGCAACCGGACCGGCGACCGGCAGCCGACCCGCGCGGAGACCGAGAAAGCCGCCCGCGCCGGCTCGGCCATACCCGCCCGCGTCACGCTGCGCCGCTCGGTCGAGGCCGCGGCGACCAGCGCGGCCGGCGAGGGGGAGTTCTTCGCCGCGCTGCGCAAGGCCGGGGTGGAGGTCCGGCTGCGGTACAGCAGCGTTGACCCCAAGACCGTCACCGGCTACGCGGTCGCCCTGCCCGGCGATCTCACCGCCGAAGGCAAGCCGGTCTGGTACGGCGGCGGCCGGCTCGCGCAGCACCTCACCCTTCCCCAGCTACGCGCCCGCTGGGCCGAAACCCCCGGCGCCCCGGACCCGGGCGGCCCGGAGCCGGCGGCCATCAGGCAGCTGGGCGTGGCGTTCCCGGGCCGCGCCCAGCGGCGCGCGCTCGCTGCCGCGGCGAAGGCTGCGACCGACGCCACCGACAGCCCGCCCGACCCGGCGGCTGCGGCGGCTGCCGGCGCCCTGGCAGCCGCCGCCGCCCGCGCCGGCGAGCACGGCCGCCCCGGCCCGCTCACCACCGCCGCCGAACAGCTCACCCGCGCCGGCCGCACCCCCTGGCACCGGCCCGCACCGGCGACACCACTCTCCCGGGCACTACGCGCGGCCGCCCGCGACCTGAACGGCCTCGGCCGCCTCCACCACGACGACCGCGACGCCGACTGGCTGCGGCTACTCGCCGCCCTCGCTGACCTGGCCGCCGCCATCGTCGTCTGGCGCGAGGCGGCCGGCCAGCATGAGCAGGCCCGCGCCGCAGCTGCGGCTGCGGCCACCTTCGCCAGGCACTCCGCCGCACCATCGCCTGCTCGGTCAGGTCCGCTGACAGCCGGACTGGCTGGACCCGCAAGGCCTCGGCCCTCGCGAGAGCAGCAGCGCCAGGCGGCCCGCTGAACCGGAGTCAGACGGGTATGAACGACGATTCAGCCCACAGCGCTGAAGTCAATGAGTGAGTGGGGTGGCCATCCAACGGGCGTCATCACCCCCTGGTGCACGCTCTGCGCGGCCCTGGTGGCCGCGACAGCTCGCGCCGRCTGGCCGGGGCGCGTTGGAGTACCCGGGGACTGCAACCGCCCCTGYCCTCTACGCCGTCGCGGGCAGACTGCAGAGCGACACCGTCCTATAGCGAAGGAATTCTAGAACTCCACGCGGGGACGTTCCCCGAAATCTCGACTAAGGAGAATCCGGACATCCGATTCTGGGAGTCCGGAGCGATTGATGAACTCGGCGAACGAGACACCAGTCGTATCCATAAGTTCCAGTGCGCGTTGTAGGAGTACCGGAGCCTCAGGATTCCCGAGGGGACCTGGCTCCACTCTCCGCCATCCTCGGGCAGACAGGGTTTTCCAACCCTGCGCGTAGGTGTGTTCATTCATAACACCGAGTGTCTTAGCTCTGACCAGGAGCGCAGCTAGCGATACGTGCCATTTTGTCTTCAGGCGCATAAAGGCAGGCCAGTCGAGCGAGTCTGGAAGCTCGGACTTGATGTCATCGGCTGGCATAAGAAACGCGGCCGCGAACTCGTGGGCTTGGCGCTCAGTGGCCTTCTCGCCTGTCGGTCCGGTGGCGCCGTGCAAGACCAGGTGGCCTAGTTCGTGGGCGGCATCGAAGCGGGAGCGGTCCCGCAGACCTTTGTCCGAACCGAGAGCGACAACGGGCCTGTCAGGGAAGTCGACGCAGAACGCATCGACTTTCTCGATGCTGACGCGAAAACGCACGACAACAATTCCGTTTGCCTCTAGTAGTCGTACAACATTTTGAACTGGGCCACGTGCGACGCCCCAGTGATGACGGACGTGGGCCGCCGTCTGCTCGATGTCGGCGGAATCAGGTGGCCGTTCTTCGTCGAATATGACGCGTGGCAGATCGAGATCAGGCAGCGCCACGTGCTTGTCGAGCTCCAGCGTGAGTTCACGCGCGAGATGCACGTAGGCGAGCGCCTGTTGGCGATCTCGGGGCGAGGTCGATCGAAGGCTGCGGAAGAACCCGTCGGCCTGTTCGTGGGCAGGGGGACGGGTCGGCGCAGCGAAGAACGACGGCGGTACCCGCAACGCGACTGCGAGCCGGCCAAGCGTGGAAGCGGCGGGYCTGGTGTGCCCGTTCTCGAACTGGCTGACCGAGGCGGCCGTCACGGAGCCGGCGTCCMGAGCCAGCTGTACCTGGGTGAGCCCGCGGAGTTCTCGTGCCATCCGCAGCCTGGTGCGATCGAACAGAGCCGCGATGTCTCCGTGGTTCAGTTGCGGGTCGTTCACCTCGGGTGTCTCCGCGTCAGTCGACGTCGGCCGATCAGCGCACAGCTCTCGATCTTGGTGCTCCACTCGCGCCTTAGGCAGACCTCGGTTACTCGCCGGTCATATCGGCTCGGCTCCAGCATGACACGCCTGGGTGGTGTGTGCCGAACTGGACACCCGTGCCGTCGTGTACTCTACCGGTCGTAGAGAAGATGATGTTCATATCTGAGGTAACCAACCCTGCGCAGAGATCTGGAGCTGAGCCGGTGAAGGTTCAGGAGTGTGTGCTGTCGGACGAGGTGGTCGCCGCCGACTCGTCTGAGTCCGCGTTGTGGGAGGCCATCGTGGTGCCAGCGACGATCAAGGAGCGGCTCCGTAACCAGGCTCTGTTGTCGCTGCTCATGCGCCGTGACCTGCCGTTCGCGGTGACCGCGTTGCACGGGTTGTGCACGCTGTACGGCCCGCCGGGTACCGGCAAGACCACCCTTGCCCGGGGCCTGCCGGCGCAGATCGCCGGGTACATCCCGGGACGCAAGGTCCGACGGATCGAGATCAACCCGCATGGGCTCATGAGCGCCGAACACGGACAGTCGCAGCAGCGGGTCAGCGAACTGCTCGGCGAGTAYGTGCCGGCGCTCGCGTCTGACGGCATGCCGACCGTGGTGATCCTCGACGAGGTCGAGTCGATGGCGGTCGCGCGATCGGCAGCGTCGCTGGCCGCGAACCCGGCTGACGTCCACCGCGCCACCGACGCGGTGCTCACTGCCCTGGATCTCAACGCCGCGATGCACGCGCACCTGTTCTTCGTCGCGACCAGCAACTTCACCGCGGCCTTGGACGAGGCGTTCCTCTCCCGCTCCGACGCCGCCATCCTCGTCCCGCTCCCCGAGCCGCAGGCGCTACGGGAGATCCTCGCCTCGACGTTGTTCACGCTCGCCCACAAGTACCCGCCTCTGGGGGAACTGGCACGCTCGGCCGTACTGGACCGTGTCGCGCAACTGGCTCAGGGCCTGGACGGCCGCCGTGCGCGGAAGGCGGTCTTCGAAGCGCTGGCTCAGCGGCTGGACACCGTGCTGGACCCCGGCAGGTTGACCGAGGAYGACTTGGAGGCCGCGATCCGCGACGCCCTCGCGGGCACGGACCGACCGGAGGCGTCCCGTGCGGCGCTCTAGGGAGGTGGCGGCCTCTCCTGTCCGCAGCGCGAGCGGAACCTGGACAGTGATCACAAACCTGGTCGCGGACACCGTGGCTCAGGCTCCCGCCCTGTCTCGAGACGAGGCGTTGGAGGCGATGGCAGCCGCCGAGGCCGTCGGGCGGATGCTGATCGCGGCAGGTCACCTGAACAAGCACGCGATCATACTGGTGGCCGGAAAGGTGCACTGCGAAATCACGACGGTGTMCGGCACGGCGGCGCTGACGGCGGAGGAGAACCTCAACGCCGTTCCCGGCGCGGCAGGCGCCACCGAATTCACGATCTACCTTCCGTCTCCGACCCCGCTTCAGCAGCAGGTGAGTGCCGCAGCGGACAGGCACCCTCGGCTATCCACGGCCGTCCCGCCGTCGGAGGCGCAGTCGGAGAACGCCGGACCGCTTGTTGACCTCGAAGCTCTTCGGTGGGACGTGGCCGCACGATGACCTCCACGATCACCTACAACTACACCCGCGCCCACACCGCAACGCACCTGACCGACATCATTCTCGGCACCATCACCGACATCCTCGCTGACCTGAAAATCGACACGACCTTGTTCGGCCGTGACTGGAAGCAGAACGAGGACGCGATCAAAGCGTGGATCGAGGAGGGCTCGCTCGACACGGTCGTCCTTSAGTGTCACCAGCCGTCGGGCACAGTCGCACCGGTGATCGAGTTTCCGGTGTCCTACACCGCAGGCGGGAACGGCAATGCCGAGTTCACCGCATCCCGAGCCCGCGCCGCACGGTTCCGCGCCAAGTTCGACCGGGTGCCAACGGGCACCACCCATCGGTTGATCTGCACCTTCAACGCGCCCCACACCCCGCAGCCAGGGTGGGGCCCCGGCCAGCGTGCGAGCACCGACGGCCTGCAAAGCATCACCTTCGGCACGCTTGGCTCCGCCCCGCGCGCCTCGACTGGCATGCGGTACTACTTCAGCTGACACCGAGAGCAGGAACACGCCCCATGGGGTACGTCGACGACGCATTCGTCAAACTCAGGCACAACCTGGAGATCACCCAGACCGAGCAGAACCTGGCAAAGGCACGGCACGAGGCCATCCGCGACTTCGTCCGGACACACTGGGCCCTCGCCGACGACTTCCTCACCGGCAGCTACCGGCGTGATACCAAGACCAAGCGCCTCAAGGACATCGACATCTTTGTCGTCATCGACGCCCACGGTCCCCAGGCCGGCTTCCGAGACCAGGCACCTATCGAGGTCATCAACGCCCTGGAGACCCTTATCCGCCGGAAATGGAGCGCCGCTGCCCGCGACGGCATGGCCGTCGTCATTCCCTACGGCCCCAACGACGAGGTCATGTCGATCGACGTGGTCCCCTCGTTCAAGCGAAATGGCGGCGGCTACTACATCCCCAACCCCTCAGCAGGCGACTGGATCGCGACCAACCCCAAGCGCCACCACGAGCTGAGCATCGCCAAGAACGCCGACTGTGGCGGCAACTACGTGCCCCTTGTCAAGATGATCAAGGGCATTAACCGCGAGCTTGGCGAGCCCGTGTCGCCCTCCTTCCTACTGGAGGTCATGGCCCAGTCCCTGGTGAAACTGCCGATCGGGCGCTACCAGGACGAGATCGTGCTGTTCCTGGGCACCGCCGCCGAGCGCATCGGCGACGTGTGGCCCGACCCCGCCGGCCTGGGCGGAGACGTCAACGCCGTCATGAACACGACCGAGAAACTCGCTGCGGCGAACGCACTCGACCGGGCTCGCCGCATCGCGGAGACGGCGGTCGACCTAGAAGACGAGGGCCAGGAACGCGCCGCCTACGACCAGTGGAAGAAGCTGTTCGGTGACCGGATGACTAGGCCATGAACCTCTCGACCGATCCCGGAGGCGTCCAAGGGATACCGCCTCGGGCCATCCACGAGCGGCAATTCGACGACGACATGATGCTCATCCAGCGCGCCGCGGCGGCAAGCCACCAGCGCGGCCAACGCCTGGAAGCTGTACGTGTCAGCGCAGCCGTCGTGCTCGCGACTGCGGGTGTCCTGATTACGCTCATCGGACACGGTCGGACTGTCGTCTCGATAGTCGGGTTCTTCTGGTTCGTCGTTTCCGCCTTCTTGCTCAAGGGCCTCGCCGGGAACACCGCCCGCCAGGGCGCCCTGCTCCAGGAGATGTTCGACATCGCCCTGTTTCACCTTCCATGGCGCGCCACGGTCGCGGGCGAGCCAATCGCGGAACCCGACGTCCGCCGTCTGGCACGCAAACTCCGCCGAGGTGGTGCGAAGGACAAGCGCATCACCGCTGGCTGGTACGATCCCACGAACGACGTCCACCACCCTTACGACGTCCTCATAGCGCAGGAACAGAACCTCGCCTGGGACGCTCGCCTGCGCTACCGCTATAGTTACTTCATCGCTACCGCAGCGATTCTCTGGACCGCTGTCGGCGTGATCGTCGGCCTCGTCGCTCCGAAGGCGACATTTCTCGGCGTCCTCCTTAGCTTTTTCGCCCCATCCCTGGCGGCCTACCAAATGGCCTACGAGATCTGGTCGGGCCAACGGAATGTAGCCGGCGAACGCACCCGACTCGCGAAGATTGTCTACGCCGAACTGCGTGACGGATGCCCCGGGCCCGTTCCCGAAACCGAATGGCACCGCCTACGGAACGCGGCCCGCGATGTGCAGGACGGCGTCCTGCGTACCCGCCTGGACACCACCCGGGTACCCGAGTGGTTCTACAAGCGCTTCMGAGACGATGACGAGCGTGACTTCGGCGATACGGCAGAAGGCCATCGTGTCCGGCTAGCCGGAGACACGGCCTCTCCCGCATAGCGCGCGGATCGCCCTGCCTAACCGACTCTCCACCTTTMGCTCCTTCCGGGGTTGGAAGCGGCGGACCACGCCATGGCCCGGTTGGGAATGCCGCCAGCCGGACGGTGGGTCATGAGCCCGTTCGCGGGGGACGCCACCCATCCAGGGCCTCGGCAAGTTTGCTGGTAAGCAGACTTTCGGCGTTGTGTGGGGCTTCCAGTGGGGTTGCGTAGCGCGCTTCTGACGCGAGGCCGGGGGCGTCATGGGTGCGGGCACGGCTCCTGGAGATCATGGAGGTTCCTACACCGTCATGATCGTCTCGAGGTGCCATGCCCGCCGCACCAGTATTAYCGCCTGCCCCTGTTCTCGATCGGCTGGCTGCCGTCGGCGCCGGCAACCAGCCTCCGTCGCCGGCGGGTCTGCTGGCGGTCTTCAACCAGCTACCGGACCCCCGGAAGCCCCGCGGCAGGCGGCACAGCCTGGCCGCTGTGCTGACGCTGGCGACCTGCGCGGTGCTCGCCGGGGCGCGGTCGTTCACCGCGATCGGTGAATGGTCCGCCGACGCCGGCCAGGCGGTCGCGGGCCTGCTCGGCGTCTCTCGAGTGCCCGAGGAGTCGACGTTTCGCCGGGTACTCGCCGCACTCGACGCCGACGCCCTGGATACGGCGCTGGGAGCATGGGCCGCCGCGGCGACCACCCCGCCGGCCGGGACGCGGCGGCGGCTCGCGGTCGACGGCAAGACGCTGCGCGGCTCCCGCACGCCTGACAGTCCGGGCCGCCACCTGCTCGCCGCGCTCGACCACACCAGCGGTGTCG
>NZ_MOMD01000073.1:0-27311 GCF_001983015.1 Frankia sp. CcI156 | reverse complement strand
GATCTTCTCCTCGTCGCGTTCGGTGGCCCGGCGGGCGGGGACCTGAGTGCTGTAACCCATGCGGTGCAGCAGGTACGACGTACCGCGCAGGGTGTAGCGGGTGCGGAACAGCCGGCCGATCAGCAGGGTCACCCGGGCCAGGGTCCAGCGCTGGTCGGGCCAGCCGTGCGCGGCCGGACCGCGGTCCAGTTCGACCCGTAGCCGGTCACGCTGACTGTCCGACAGGCGGCATGACGCACCACTGGGTCCTCGTGAGGCCAGCGCCGCCGTGCCACCGGCCTGCCAGAGCCGTTTCCACTGGTAGGCCGACTTCGTACTCACCCGCAGCCGCCCGGCGACCTCGACCGGATCGACCCCGGCGGCGAACAGGTCCGCCGCCTGCACCCGGACCACTTCCCGACGGGCACGACCCTGCGCGGTAAGCCCGCCACCATCCGCATACCTCATRYCCGATACAAGCGTCGGACACGGCCGGGTCATACCCGGACAGACCGGATGTGATCAAACAGACCCCGACCATTCAAGATCTGTAGCTGCTGATAATAGAGCTGCRTCGCCTTCTCCTGCACGAGTGCGTAGGCGAACAACGAGACCGCGTSGTCAAGTGGCAGATCGAATTTCTTACGGCCCTCAGCCGCCAGTTCCCGACGCAGTTCCTCCGGTTCGGCGATACCRGCGGCGACCTGGTAACGGAACAGGGCCCGGGCGTGGCTGTCCTCTTCCTGGGCCCACCGTACCGTGAAATGGTAGAGCTCACGGTTATGGATAAAGGTTTCCAGGTCAACGTCGGAGTTGAGCGGGAACGCACGCTCGTAGAGGTCGAAATAGCCGGGGAGATGGTCCTCGATCAGGGTGATGAAGCGGACCGCTGAGCGCTGGCCTTCGGTGAGCCGGTCGGCCTCGGCCTCGTCCCACCGGAAGGCCGATTCGACGTCCCAGCGGCGGGCGGCGGACCCGGCAGAGTGAAACGCGGTGACCGCCGCCGCCAGGTCGGAGGCGGGCAGCAGCGGCGGCAGCACCGGACGGGCAAAAGAGCGGTCGGACCGGGCAGGACGGCGTTGCCCCGCTTCCTGAGCAGAGGTAGCTGACGTAACGGTGTTCGATACGGTCACGATGATTCTCCTGTTGTCAGACCGCCGTCTCGAGCGCCGCGAGCACGATACGGACGACGTCGTTGATGGAGCTCAGGGCGAAGACGTCCTCATCCTCGATCTCGATATCGTACGTGCGCTCTATGCKGGAGATCATGACCAGAACCTTCACCGAGTCCGCGCCTTCGACGGCCCGCAGGTCGAGGTCGGGAGTGAGCGCGTCGGCTGACATCCCGAGCTCGCGAGCGAGGATGGCGGTGACAGTACTGACAATCTCGGCGCGGGAGGGTGTCATCATGACTCCTTCGGTCATTCGCCGTGTCGGTTGAGGCGCGTGAGAGGGACTATTCAGCCCTGACCGCCGACGGCCTGGGCCGCGTTAGCAGCCTGGACAGCGTTAGCAGCCTGGGCGGCCTGGGCCGCGGTGATGGCTTCCGCGACACRGTCGAACTCGTCCGGTCGCAGGTCCAGGCGTTGCCGCGCGATGTTCATCGATGTCGGACGGTAGGTCGCGCTCGCCGCAGCCACCAGACTGCCCGCGGCGTCGAGGATCTCGGCCTYGGCACGCACCAGGCCGCCCGCGCCCGTCGGACCGCCCGTCGGACCGCCCGTCGGACCGCCCGTCGGGTTGGAGACCGGCTCAGCCGTGCCGGCCTGTAGGCGGGCGACGCACTGGTAGTCGGTGTTCACCCGCATCGCGGTGACGTACCGCAGCCGCATCCCGGTGGTGAAGGAGGTGAGGCCTGTTCGCAGAACGATCAGGTTTCCCATGGTTTCGTCGCAGATGACTCCGATGAGACCGCCGTGCACGACCCCCGGGTACGACTCGTGAGTGCGGTCCAGCCTGAAGCGGGTGGCGATCCCGTCGGGACGGAAGGCGAAGCGGAGGCGCAGGCCGTTTGCGTTGTGCGGTGAGCAGCCGAAGCAGCGGTAGCTCTCCAGGACCGCCCAAGGCACCGGCAGGTATTCCTCGTCGGCCGAGGATTGGGAGGGAGCGGTCGGGTGAATGTGCATCGGTTCCTCCGGCAGAGAATTGGTCACGGCGCGCCCTGCCGACGGCGTCGCACGTGATCCGGGGCGCCGCCGTCGTCGCGCGTCGCCCCCGCATCCGATCGGGTCTGGGAACGACGTTCTCAGATTCGATGCCTCAGGCCACTATTTCGGCCATCGCGTGGCGGATGCCGGAGTTTCGGCTCAGGTCCCGGCCGACCGCCGTTCCGAGCATGCGCCGGAGCTTGGCCTGGAGCTTTTCCAGCGCATCCGGCGGAGAGAACTGGAGATAGACATCGATCACGTCGTCGACGGTCTCGTGCCCCTGCATCTCCTCGACGCGCTGATGCTTGTAGACACCGACCGGGTGGTTGAGCCGCGGGCTCGTAACGTAGAAATGAATCCTTTCCAGGACTGACCTCAGCTCGTGCGGGTGGAGTTCCAGACGACGCTTCAAGTAGAAGAGGAACTCGCGGGCGTGCCCTGCTTCGTCGCGGCTTGYGCGGAGAAACAGGTCGGCCRGCACGGGCTCCTCCACCCACTCCGACATCGCCCGGTAGACCGTGTTGACGATGATCTCAGAGATCACGTTCGTGGTCAGGGTCGCACTCGGCGTGATACCGGCTTCGTACGGCTCACGCAGAGCCTCGATCTTGTCCTGGTCGATGTGGACACCCACCGCCTTGAGCCAGGCCCGGAAGGCGTAGTGATGCTGAAGCTCCTGGTAGGCCCAGATGGCCACGAAGGCYGAGCAGTCGTAGTCGTCGTGGAACTCGCTGAGAAAACCGTGCAGCCCGGGGAGAGACGTCGCCTCGCCCATGACAACGCCCTTGACAAGCGAGATGTAGACGGGATGAACGAGGTCACTCCGGACGTTTTCCAGCCCGAGGTCGGAAACCTTCCACTGGAGGCGCTCGTAGTGCTRGAAAACATCGAAGCTATGGGACTTGTCAGCGGTGGCGGTCGGCATGGATGGACTCCTTCTGAGCTTCCCTCGCAGGCCTTTGCCGCTCTACCATGGGTTGCCTGGCCGATCATTACAACCCTGATATCACACGCCARTCGAACCATTCCGATCAGCTATCACGGAAGCGCTTACCGCCTCCGTGCGGGACGGTCCACGCACCGGGCGGACGATCCACGTACCGCCGCCCAGCGTTCACCAGCCCTTCATCGTTCACGAGTCCCTTCATCGGACCTGGTAGAACACGGTTGTCACGTACTGGTCGAAGTCGTTCACTCGGAGCGTGAGCCGAAGTTGCCATTCACCGGGCAACGGCGCCCGGATCCCGTCGCTCCGCGCATGGCCCGGCGCGGCCAGGCTCAGCGGAACAGTGAAGGGGCCGAGATCGGCGGCCGGCAACGACAACGCCACACTGGCCTCCACCAGTTTCTGCGGTTTGCCGCTCGGGTCCGTGGCCTGGACGTCCAGGGTCTGGGCGCCCACCCGCGTCGGCGAGACCCTCACCTTCACCGTCATMGGACCCGCGAAGGTGGTGTCGGAGAACGGCGGTGAATAGCTGGTACGTCCCGGTACCATGTTCACMAACCCAGCCGTGATCCCCAGCACGACAGCCCCGAGCACGATTTCCGCCATGACACCCCGGCGCAGCCCGGCAAGCAGAACGGCATGCGACGAGCGGTCCGGCCGGCCGGCCGGCTGATTTCTGTTCGTTCTGTACTGCCGGCGGACCCACCGCCGCGCCAGAGCGCCGAGAGCGATCATTCCAAGGACCAACCACACCTTGTACACCAGCAGTCGACCATAGCTGGTATCAATCAGGGCCCGTGGCGGGCCGACCTCACGCCAGCCCTGGAAGACCCCGCTGACCATCACGGCGACAACGGCCACAACCGCGATCTTCGACCACCGGGGAAGGATCTCCGCCAGCTCGGTGGCCGATGCGCGGCGCACCAGGAAACCGGCAATCATCACCAGACCACCGATCCACACCGACATGGCGATCACATGCACCGTCGTGCTGGTGGTAGCCAGCCAAGCCAGATCGCCGACGCTGGCATGACCGATCATGGCAAGCGTCACGGCCACCACGACACCGAGACCGGCGAGCTCCCCGTTTCCCCGCGGATCCACCGACCCGGTTCGCAACAGCCGCCGCACGAGAGGCACCATCAAAGCCAGAGCGAGCAGACGGATCAGCAGCAGGTGACCGAACCGATCCGCCAGGGTGGTCGACAGAACCGACCACTGCCCGAGTCCCCCGAGGCCGAGCCCGGCAGCGTAGGGGCCCTGCAGCAGCAGCTGCGCGAATGCCGCAAAAACGGATAATCCCCACGCTGCCATCAACAGCCGGCCGGGACCGGCCGCACGAAGACCTGTCGGCCAGAGCACGATCAGAAAGAAACAGACGCCCAGCAACAGGGCCGTCGCGGCGTATCCGAGAAATCTCGCCATGGCGAAGACGACGCCCACCGTCGAGGAGYCCGATGTGCCGGAGGCCGCCGCGGCGGCGGCATCCGGCGGCCCGCCCACACCGAAGGCGAGCGCACCGGAAACAGGATGACTATCCGCCGAGATGACACGCCAGCTCGCCACGTACGTGCCGTTCGGCAGCCCCGGCCGGAGCGCGACCGTCGCCTGCGACGCCTTGGGACCAGATCCGGCACGACCATCATCGACCCGCCTACCCGCGGAATCGAGCACCCGGATCGAATCGCGCGAGACCCGTACTGACTCGCTGTAGTCAAGGGTTACCCGTGTGGGTGCGACGTCAAGTGCCGCGCCGTCCACGGGGTCGCTACCCGTCAAAAGGGCATGCGCCGACGCCGGCGGGACCCCGAGGCCAAAACCGATGGAGGTGGTGGCCATGACCAGGAACGTCACGGCCACCACCAGGATGCGGCGCACGACGGTTAGGCGCGCCGTCGCAAAGAGATCAGCGCGAATCCACCGGCCAACAACCCGAGTGCGCCAAGGACAAGGCCAGCAATCCCCAGGCCACGCGCCGTCCCGTCGGAATCGTCGGAGGCCGATGCGGCTTCGTCCGACCGCGCCGCGGCCGCGCCAGGCCCACCGGACCTCGGGGAGGATGCCGTCAGCGTGAGGACCGGCGCCGGCTTCTCAGGCTCCTGGGCGCCTGGGGCGGCGACATCGACCCACCGCACGACCGAACCATCGGAGTAGGTCTGCAATGCCTTGAACACAATGTGGTCGGTGTTTTCGGGCAGCGGCCCGGCGGAGACGGTGAAGGTGTCGAACTCCCCGGGCTTGATCCCGCCATCCCCCTGCGCCGTCCAGGCAATCCTGGTAACGATCTCCTTGACCTCTCCGTCGTCCGTCATGAGCGGCTTCGACGGGGCCGCTTTGGTGATCTTGTATGTCCACCCCGCCTTGGGCTGGACCGACACGGACGCGATCGGGGTGTCGGTAGGAAGCTGGACGTCCAACCCGGTCGTGGACGCGGTGTCCTTCTCCGTGGGGACCTTGAACGACAAGGTGGCGTAGCTGCCCGCGGCAGCCGTCGGCGGCTGCACCGTGACATGGGCGGACGCCGGTCCAGCTAGGAGGAACATCGCTGCCGCGGCAGTGCCGGCAAGCATGCCGGCACGCCGAACGTTGCGGTACATAAGATCCCTTCGAACGTCCCACGGCGCGTGGGACCACCYGAAGATGCCTTGCCTTGCTCGCGCCGGGGTCGTTCGTCGGGCAGATGAGCCCGCCAGCGGAACTCGTCTACCAGGCTCGCCGTGACATCAACGCTCGCCGTGACGTCAACCCCGGAAAAGGGGAAGCGGGTGGTCCCCGGCGCCGTGCGCCACGGCCAAGGGGGCGAGCGTGCGGTCTCGGCACCCGCTTCCGAAGGTTGATCTTCACGGTGGGTGGGACAGGCGGAACGACGGCGACGGTCACCGGATACAGCAACAGGGCCACGACGGTGCGCGGCCTCAGTCCGGCCGCGCACCACACAGCCCGCTCGGAGTGACGAAGCATCAACCCCACACAGCCCACGGCAATGCCATGGGCCGCCGTCATCGGAACATCCAGGCTCGGACCGCTGGCCAGGTGGGTGTGCGGATGCGCAAGTACGAAGGTGACATGGAGGGCGATCTGCGTCGCCCCCAGACCCGCGAGCAGCGCAGCGACTCCTCGCTCGCRGTCCGCGAGCCCGAACGCCACCCGGGTGAGGAGGAGGACCGCAACCAGCATGATCCCAGCGGCTGGCCGCGGCGCCCCGCCAGAGACGTGCGCGGCCCAGGCCAGACACACCGAGGACGAGGCGAACACGACGGCTCGGCCCAACCGGGCCGTCCCGCTGTCCACCTCGCACTCTGCTGCCACAGCGAGCAAGCTTGCCATGCCCGCCGCGGTCATGGCCACACCCCCCGGAACCGTGCGATTGGGGTTGATGATCTGGCTGGCGGTCCTGGGCGTCTCGTGGGCAGGGTGACCATGAACTTCGCCCCGGGGGTACGCCGCGGGTCGTAATAGGCCTTATGGAGAGCTCGCTCAGTCGCTTCTCGGCGCCAGCCATGGCCGGCCGAGAGCGGAGACGCCGATCGCTTCGATCAATGACGGTCGGGCCGGGGTGGTCGGGCCGGGTTAGTCGACCTGGGCCTGCTGGCCCGGCGGACGGRCAGGGCCTGGGATCGTCGCGGACCGGGCGTTGCCGCTCGCGGTATTACTTCCGGTGTTGCTTCGCTGCATACCAGGAACGAGGAGGTCGGCGGACCGAATTGTATTGGGCTGGACGTCCCTGCGGGTAACGGCCAGGTAGGCGACCAATATAACGATCATGATAGTGGCGCCACCACTGACCGGTCCGTCGCCGAAGCCGACACCGCTGTGCGAGTGAGGCTTACCGAGCCAGTCGGCGAAGGACGCACCGAGCGGCCGCGTGACGATGTAGGCGAGCCAGAAGGCGACGACCTCGTTCAACCCGAACCGCCACCAGGCAACCGCGGGCACCGCGATGATCGCCGTGAACACGATGCCCGAGGCCAGAAAGCCCAGGTGCATGGTGGTCGCGGTCACATCGCCGGCCGCGGTGCCCAGGGCGAAGGTCGCGAGCACCGCCAGCCAGTAGTAAGTCTCCCGGCGGCGGGTCACGATGCTGTKAATCGACAGCGTTCCCTCAGCGCGACGCCAGAGAAAGAAGACGGTTGCGAGGAGCATGGTATAGAAGATCGCCGAGCCGACATGGCCGATGGGCGGGCCGTCGGCGGCCATGGTGCCGAAGACCGCCACCATCATCACGGCGAACCAGTAGACGGGGGCGAAATAGCGCCGGGCGCGGAACTGCAGCCATAGCGCGACCGTGAACCCGACGGTACCGATGACAGCTGCGAGTACCAAGTTGACATGCGCAAGGTAGTCTGCGGTCGCCTCACCCATGCCGGTGGTCAGAATCTTCACCACCCAGAACAGAGCCGTGATTTCCGGCACTTTAGGCGCAAGGGGCTCCCGCGCGCGGGTCCGACTGTGCGATGAAGGCGGCATCGATATGCTTTCTGACTCGATGGGTGCCGGATCGAGGAAGTTTAGAGCAGGCACGGTGGACACGGGGCTCCCGGCTACACGTCGGGGACCTGCGTCGAGCCCACGCTGCCATCCCGCCGATGTGAAGAGGGTGTGAGGCAGTGTCCCGACGTCGAGCGGCCTCACTTAGCACAGAAAAAGCCACTATATCCCGCCAGGAACCCGCCACCGGCACACGGGATCGATCCCACTGCTCCAACCAGACCCGCCCGGCTGGACAGGGGCCGGCCGGCCCGGGTCCATGATCATCTTCATGGTTACCGGCAGACGGAGATGACCCGCTTCTGCGCGTGCCGCTGCGAGTGGTGGAGGGCTTCCTCAACTCCGACGTCGCGGAACCGGCAATGCCGTGGACGCGCATCTTTCCTGCCGGGGCGGCATTCCACGCCCGGGACCTCCCTCGCCTGTTACGATTCCTAATCGAAAGATCGGGAGTGGAGGTAGGAATGCCTGTACAGCGGGACCATGCCGTCATCGTCGGCGGAGGTATTGCGGGACTCACCGCGGCGCGCGTGCTGAGCGAACACTTCGCCGCGGTCACCATTCTCGACCGAGACGCCCTGCCGACAACCGTCGAAGAACGGCGCAACGTCCCGCAGGCGCCTCATCTGCACGGCCTGCTGTTCGGCGGCGCATCGGCGCTCGACGAACTCTACGGCGGCTTCACGGTCGCGATGACCGACCAGGGCGCGCCGCCGTATGACCCGCAACGCGACGTCGCCTACTTCTTTCCCGAAGGCTGGATCCGGCGTGCGCCATCCGACATGCGGTCCGTGTTCGGCACGCGGGCCCTGACCGAGCACACCATCCGGACGCTGACCCGCCGGCTACCGAACGTCCGGTTCCGCCACGCCGAGACCATCGGCCTGCGCAGGGCCGGCGGCGACCGGGTAGACGCGGTCGTGTGCGACGACCTCGACGGTCTGGGCGGACTGATCGAGGCCGAGCTTGTGGTGGACGCCGGCGGCCGCGCATCTCGCTCCCCGCACTGGCTCGCCGACGCCGGGTTCGACGCCCCGCCGGAGTCGACGGTGCAACCGTTCCTCGGTTACGCCACCGTGCACTGCCACTTGCCCGAGGATGCCCTACCGGGAGACCTACGGGCAGTGTGCGCGCCACCGGCACCGCACAACACCAGAGGTGCGTTCCTCCTGCCGGAGGAGAACAACCTCTATGGCCTCATGGCCGTCGGGACCAGCCGTGACTTCCCGCCCGGCGACCCGGCGGGCTTCGACGAGTTTCTCCGGACCGCCGTCACCCCCGTCCTGCACGAGATGTGGCAACGTGCCKAGCCCGTCACCGACATCAGGACGACGAGGATGTCAGTGAATCGGCTCCGCCGCTGGAACGAGCTGGCTCGGCGGCCACAGGGGTTCATCGCGGTCGGCGACGCGGTGGCCGTATACAACCCGGTGTACGGCCAAGGCATGACCGCGGCCGTCCTGCAGGCGGTGGCCTTGCGCGACCGCCTGCGTCAGGCGGACGATCTGGACACGGCCGTCGAGCGTCTCCACGACGACGTCATGGCCGTCACCTCGTTCGCCTGGCAGGCCGCGACCGCATCCGACCTGGTCTTTCCCGTGACGGAAAGCCGTAATATGCCCGCCCCGACACCCGAAGAGCGGGCGGGCGCACAATACCTGGGCATGGTGCGCGCCACCGCCGTCGACGACGCTTACGTCGCGGGCGAATTCTACCGGGCGCTGGGCTTGATCCGGCCCGAGTTCCTCCTCGCTGACGAGGTCCGCACCCGAGTCGAACGGTGGGTGGCGGACCCGCCGGCTCCGACCGACGACCTGTCGCGCCCGCCTGCGTGGGCCGATGCCGATCCACCGACACGGAGTCGGCCGCCGTCGGGCACTGCCGCCGTCGGGCACTGAGGAATGACGGGCGGCGGATCCCGGGTAGGAAAGCACCCCCAGCCACTCGAAGGCGCCTTCGAGTACTCCTCTACCGCGGACATCCCGAGGGTGGGGTGCTTTCCATCGTTGGACGGCGCCCCACCCTCCGGTCTGCCTCGGCGGCTACGCCCCGGCGAACGGCTGCTGCCCGCCGAACCGCTGCCCGGCCTGCTCCGCCCCGGCCTGCTCCGCTTGGCCCGCGGTAAACGGCTGCTGCCCGCCGAACCGCTGCCCGGCCTGCTCCGCCCCGGCCTGCTCCGCCCCGGCCTGCTCCGCCCCGGCCTGCTCGGCCACGGACTGCTCCGCTTGGCCCCCGGCCCCCGGCTGCTCGGCCGCGGCTGGCGCTGGGGCCTGCTCGGCTGTGGCCGCCGCCGCGGCGGTGGGTTGCGCCGCCGGACCGGTGCCGGCGCCCGCCGCAACACCCACCAGCTCGCGTATCCTGCTTTCTACATACCTGTCGCTGTAGTGCGACCTGTCGGCGATGCGCTGAACAAGGTCGTCAACGCTCGAGGCTGCGTCCAGGTCCGACGAGTTTACCTCGGCGAACTGGTCAAGGATCTGGTATCGGATCTGCTGCCAGTTCTGCCGCAGCACGCGCTCCACCTGCTGCGCTTCCTGCTGATTCATTATCATCACTCTACCCCGGTCGGGCATCCGTCCCACGGCTGAGCCTATGACGCGGGCAGAGACTGTCAACCGCAGAAACCACCATCCGCGGCCAGGGCCACGCGGCAGGACAAGCGACGACGAAAGCGCCGGCTGACGGATATTTCTTATCAACGGGGAAGAAAGGAAATATCCCGGCCGTTGAGGTGGGTCCTGGTTGATTCTTGGTCAGGTCGAAGAGTTGAGGGCATCTCGGACTTTGGCGAGCAGGACCCGTTCGGAGAAGGGCTTTTCGAGCAGGATGACACCGGGATCAAGTTTCCCCTGGGTGGCGAGGACCGGGTGGGCGTAGCCGGACATGTAGAGCACCCGGATTTCGGGGCGGGTGGAGCGGATCCGGCTGGCGAGTTCCTTGCCCTGCAGGCGCGGCATGATGACGTCGGTCAGCAGCAGGTGGATGGGGCCGGGGTGGTCGGCTGCGAGGGGGAGGGCCTCGTCGGCGGAGGTAGCGGTGAGGACCTGGTAGCCGTTGCGGGCAAGCAGGCGGCGGGTGACCTCGAGGATGGCGGGCTGGTCCTCGACGAGCAGGACGGTCTCGCCCGCGTGTGCTGGAGTGCCGGTCGTGGTGTCCGGCTGACCGGCGGCGTCCGTGGTGATGGCGGCGGTGGCGGGGAGCAGGCAGCGAATGGTGGTGCCAACCCCGGGTTCGGAGTAGATGTCGGTGTTTCCGCCGGCCTGGCTGATGATCCCGTAGACGGTGGCGAGGCCGAGGCCGGAGCCTTCCCCCTTGGGTTTCGTGGTGAAGAACGGTTCGAAGACCCGGGCAAGGACCTCCGGGGGCATGYCGGTGCCGCTGTCGGAGACGCGGATCCGGGCATGCGGGCCGGCTTTCACGCCCGGGCGTTCGCCCGCGTAGTCCGGATCGATCGTGATGTTGGCGGTGTCGATGGTCAGCACGCCGCCGTCGGGCATGGCGTCGMGGGCGTTGACGGCAAGGTTGGTCAGGACCTGTTCGATCTGGCCGGGGTCGGCCAGGATGGGCCACAGCTCGGGTTGCAGATGAATGTGCAGCTCGATGTGTTCGCCCAGGGTGCGGTGCAGCAGGTTCTCCAGGTCGGTGACGACCTGGTTGAGGTCGAGTACCCGGGGCTGCACGGTTTCGCGGCGGCMGAAGGTGAGGAGCTGGTGGGTGAGGGCGGTGGCGCGGTCGGCGGCGCGTTGGATCTGTTCGATGTCGCGCAGCACGTCGCTCCACCGTCCGCCCGCGGTCTGTGTGGCGGCAGCCTRGGCGACCTCCTCGGCGACGAACGAGGCATAGTTGATGACGACGCCGAGGAGGTTGTTGAAGTCGTGCGCCACCCCGCCGGCGAGCTGGCCGAGGCTTTCCAACCGCTGGGACTGGTGGAGCTGGGCCTCGAAGTTGCGGCGTTGCGCCTCGACGCGCAACCGTTCCCCCTCGGCCTGGGCTTCGAGGCGGTCGGTGACGTCCCGGACCGCCGCGGAGACGAGTATTCCCTCCTCGGTCTCCAGCGGGCTGAGACTGATTTCCACGGGGAACTCGCTGCCGTTGCGGCGGCGGGCGGCGAGCTGGAGGCCGGCACCCATCGGCCGGGGGCGGGGGGCGGCGAAGTAGCGGTTCCGATGATCAGGATGGACGGCGCGGACACCGACCGGGATGAGGATCTCGACCGGTTGGCCGACCAGCTCGTCGCGGGTGTAGCCGAACAGCCGCTCGGCCTGCGCGTTGACCAGGACGATCTGTCCATCGGGGCGGACTCCGATGATCGCGTCGGGCGCGGCTTCCAGCAGGCCGCGGAACTTCGCCTCCGCCCGTTTGCGGTCGGTCACGTCACGCACGGCCGCGGAGACAATCGTTCCCTCCTCGGTCTCCAACGGGCTGAGACTGATCTCGGCGGGGAACTCGCTGCCGTCGCGGCGGCGCCCGGCCAGTTCCATGCCGGCACCCATCGGCCGCGGCCGGGGATCGGCGAAGTAGCGGTTCCGATGATCAGGATGGACGGCGCGGACACCGACCGGGATGAGGATCTCGACCGGTTGGCCGACCAGCTCGTCGCGGGTGTAGCCGAACAGCCGCTCGGCCTGCGTATTGACCAGGACGATGGCCCCGTCGTCCCGGACGGCGACGATCGCGTCCGGTGCCGCCTCCAACAGACCGCTGGCCAGGTCTGAGGAACCCTTCACCACATCACCACGATCGGTAATCGGACCGACTCTTTAAGTGAGGCGGAGTGGACCGTAGCACAGATGCCGACCCCCCGTGCCGACCCGTGCCAACCCGCCACCGTGGTTCACCGCTTATGCGTGCCTTCTCCCGGAGGACCGACCTGATCGGCTTGGTGGGATCCCGGCGGGTGGTTTTGAGGCTCAGGTGGGTGGTTTTGAGGCGCCGGTGGATCGGGAAGCCATCTGATGGCGTAACACTCGGCCTCGGCGGCACGTTCTCGGCGGCGGCGCCCCGGGCCGATCCCGGGCGCCGACCAGGAAGCCGAGGTCAGCGTGGCAGTGCCGCCGAGGCCGACCGACCGGGAGCGGGCGCTGTTCGGAGAACTGGCGGCCACCTGGACCTTCGACCCGAGGAACTCCGACCTGAGGAACTCCGACCCCAGAAAGTCCGATCCGAGCAAGGGATCCCGGCGATGACCACTCCATTCCCGTCGCGGCAGCGGACGGCGCCGTCGACCACCCGGCCGCGTTACCCGCTGGCACCAGCCCGGAAGCTGACCGTGGAGACGGTCGCCAGCCGCGGCGGGCTGCATCCCGACCTGGTCCACCGGTTCGTGGCACTCGGCCTGCTGGAGGCCTCCCGCGACGCCGAACTGGTCGTCAGCTGTCAGGCAGCGGACGCACGGCACGGGCTCGCCGCCTGAACCCCGACCCCGGGGGCCGGCCGGCCCCCTCCAGGCCGGCCCCCTCCAGGCCGGCCGGGGCCCTCCTGGCCTGCCGGGGCCCTCCTGGGACACCTACCGGTCAGCGACGAACCGACGGCGCCACGCTAGCGCCGAGACCGGTGCCGCCCGGCCCGGCGGCCGCACCCACACCCGCACTCGGCCCCACCCCGACGCCAAGACCCGCACCACCCGGCCCCGCGGTCGTACCCACGCCCGCACCCGGAACCTGCGCGCCGGCACCCGTGCCGCCCGGCCCGGCGGCCGCACCCACACCCGCACTCGGCCCCACCCCGACGCCAAGACCCGCACCACCCGGCCCCGCGGCCGCACCCACACCCGCACTCGGCCCCACCCCGACGCCAAGACCCGCACCACCCGGCCCGGCACCCACACCCACGCCCGCACCCGGAACCCGCGCGCCGGCACCCGTGCCGCCCGGCCCGGCGGCCGCACCCACCCCGGCGCTGGCCTCGGCCCGCAGGGCCTTCGCGCAGAAGGCGCCGACCTGGTCACTGCCGCCAGCGGCAGTGACCAGCGCGTTCAGGTCCGGGGAACTGAGAGCCGCGCCGGCGTCGGCCGTGTAGGTATGGCACAGCGCGAGCAGGGACGCCGAGACGGACGCACCGGCGCTCGGCACTGAGACCCGCGGCGCGGTCACCTCGGCGGAGGGCGTAGCCACCGGGGACACAGCGGCGCTGCCACCTACACCGGGGACGGGCAGTACTCCTGTGCCGGCGGCGGCGGCGACGCCTCCGACGGCCGTGGCCGCGACCGCCACGGCGGCGACCTTCGCGGTCAGGAACTTCGCGAGCAACAACTTGGACATGGGCTCTCTCCGCGGCTGGGTGACGTGAGCGAGACGCGCCTCCCGGAAAGCGGCCACAGCCGCTTCCTCACCGTCGAGCTCGCCCTCGCGGGCCGGAGCGGCCACGGCGGCGAGCAGATCGGCAAGGGGATCCGCACCGGCCCCCGCATTGACCGGGCCGCCGCGAAGCATCCGCTCCGCGGCGCCCCGGCCGATCCGACGGGGTCGGTGTGTGCTCATCTCACGTCCTTCAGCGTCGAAGCCCTCACCGGTGTTACACCTGGCCGTGTTACACCTGGCCGTGTTGCACTTGGCCGGAGCCCATGGTCATCGCCGCGCGCCGCCACCCCGACCATGTTCACCTGGTTCACCTGCCTCCGGTCGACCAACCCCGGTGCCCCCACCATCACCGAGCTGTTCGGCAAGCCTGCGTAGCCCCCGGTGCGCCGCGGTGCGGACCGCGCCGGCGCGCTTGCCCAGAACCCGCCCCGCGGTCTTCGCGTCCAGCCCCATGACCACCCGCAGGAGCACCGCCTCCGCCTGGTCCAACGGCAGGCCCGCGATCAGGCGCATGGCGGCCTCGGTGGACATCGCCTCCAACGCCTCGCCGGCGGTGTCATCGGGCGCGGCCATCTCCGTCATCACYGTCTCGACCGGTACGTCACCGCGCGGGCGGCGAGATCGCCGGCGCAGCTGGTCGAGCGCGCGATGACGCGCGATCGTGGCTACCCAGCCGCGAAACCCGTCGAAGTCCCCACGGAACGACGGCAGGTCCCGGGCTATCTGCAGCCATGCCTCGGACGCGACATCCTCGGCCTCGTCACCGACGAGTACCCGCAGGTACCGCAACAGACCCGGCTGGATCGTCCGGTAGAGCAGCCTGAAGGCCGCCTCGTCACCGCGGCGTGCCCCGCTCACCGCCGAGGAAAGATCCGACTCCTCGACGGACGGTTCCTTGACGGACGGCTCCTTGGGGGACGGCTCCCCAACGGACGGCCTGCCGACCCCGGCGCGGGTTTGGTGGCCGGCCGCCGGCGCCGGCACCAGCGCCGCCGGGCCGCCAGGCGCGGAGGCCGGCCCCGCCGAGGCCGGCCTCACCGAGGAAGATGATCGTCGCGGGATGCCCTCAGTGGCGACCGCATCTGCGCTCAGCTCCGCGCTCTCGCTCACCGCGCAGATGATGCGACCTCGCCCGGAACGGCCGGACATGGGGGGCTTGCTCATAGCACAGCGACAACGCACTGGCACGGTCAGACTCAGCCGCGCCCCGAGGATAACGTTCGGGTTCCGCGGCATTCCGCCCGGGCGCCGTCGGATTGATCTATGGTTGATGCGCCAGCTGGATGACCTGGTCGGGGGCATCTGGCCGCTTATGTCGGGCACGGGGGGCAGGGCGAGAGCTGTGGCTCGTTCATCGACGTCGCGGACGTCGCGGTTGGTTCTGGGATCCGCCGGTGCGCGGGTTCTCGTCGTCGGCACGGGCGGGCTCGGTGGGCCCGGCGTCGACCGGGCGGGCGAGGTCGGCGCCGTGGTAGCGCGGGCCGTGGCCGCGGTCGGCGGCGTGTTCGTGGAGCGCTGCGGGCTGGCCGAGGAAAGCCTGCGCACGGTCGTCGACCCGGCGACCCCGCTCGATCTCGGCGAGGCTCTCGCGGCGGCCGTCGAGCAGGCCACCGAGGCTCTCCTCGTCTACTACGCCGGCATCGTCCTCGTCGACGCCGACGGGATGATCCATCTGGCGACGGCCGTGTCGGACAGCCGTCCCCATCGCCTGGCCTACACGGCCCTGCCGTTGTCGTCGGTCCTGGCGACGATGGCGACGAGCCGGGCCGCCACCCGGCTCATCGCCGTCGACGGTMTGTGGGTGCGGACCACGGTCGCCAACTCCACCGTCCCGCCGGTGCCACCTCGCGTTCCCGGTCTTCGCGAGGATGTTCCCGGTCCTCGTGAAGATGCGGGGGGCGGCGTCAACGCGGCCGGCGACGGCGTGGAGCTGCTCGTGCTGACCTCGCCGCTGGCCGCGCACACCGGGCCGGCCGCGGATGACGGACCGCCGCTGTCCGCCGGCCTGGTCCGGCTCCTCGTCAACGGCGACCCGGACGGCCCGGTCGAGCTGAGCGTCGGGCAGGTGACCCGGCGGCTCGCCCAACGTCTCACCGCGGCCGGGAACGCAGTGCTGCATTYCGCCGCCGCCTGGTCGGATGGGGTGATCCTCGCCGGCAACGCCGCGCACACCCCGCCGATCGCCGACCTGGAGCCGGCGCCGACCACCGTGCTCACCGACGGCCCCGGCCCGGTGGTGACTCCAACCCCGCGACAGCCGGCGGGGCTTCCCAGCGCACCGGACGGCGGGGGGACCACCGGTGAGGCCGCCTGCCCCTATCCCGGTCTCGCCTCGTTCGACGCCGGCACGCAGCGCTGGTTCTTCGGGCGGGAGCGAGCGACGGCCGAGGCGCTGTCGCGGCTGGAGGAACGGCTGGACGGCGCGGGTCCGCTGGTGCTCGTCGGTGCCTCCGGCTCGGGAAAGTCGTCGCTGCTGGGCGCCGGGCTGCTCCCGGCGCTCGCCCGGGGCGCAGTGGCGGGCGCCCGCGGTTGGCCGCAGGTCCTGATGACACCCACGGATCACCCGGCCCGCGAGCTGGCCCGCACGGTGGCGCAGGCGGCCGGGCTGTCCGTGCTCGCGGCGGCACGGCTCGACGTCGTCTCGCAACCCGCCCGTTTCGTCGGGGCGCTGTCGGATCTGCTCGCCCTGGGTCCGGCCGCCGCCGGCGGCGGGACCACCCCGCCGACCCGGCGGGTGGTGATCGTCGTCGACCAGTTCGAGGAGACGTTCACCCTGTGCGCGGATGAGGAGGAGCGCGGCGCGTTCATCCGCGCGCTGGTCGCCGCGTGCCGCGGGGACGGGGCCACCCGTCCACCGGCGGTCGTCGTCATCGGCGTCCGCGCCGACTTCTATGGCTGGTGCGCGGCCTATCCGGAGCTGGTGGACGCGCTCCAGACGGGGCAGGTCGTGGTCGGGCCGATGACCGCGGCGGAGGTGCGCGACGCCATCGTGAAGCCGGCCGAGGCGGTAGGGCTCACGGTGGAGCCGGGCCTGGTCGATCTGATGCTGCACGACATCGGCGCCGACGAGCACGGCGTCGTCGCCGACCCCGGATCGTTGCCCCTGCTCGCGCACGCGCTGCGCGCCACCTGGCGGGAACGCGAGAACGGCACTCTGACGGTGGCCGGTTACCTGCGGGCCGGGGGTCTACGGGGGGCCATCGCCCGGACGGCGGAGGAGACCTTCGGCACGCTGGACGCGGCCGGCCAGGATGCGGCCTGGCAGATCCTGCTACAGATGATCCAGTTCGGGGATGGGACGGACGACACCCGCCGCCGCGTCTCACGCACCGAGCTGCTGTCCACGTCGGCGTCAGCCCAGAACTCGGCGTCAGCCCAGAACGTCTCCGCCGTCCTCGACGCGCTGGTCGCCGCCCGACTCGTCACCGTGGACGCCGACACCGTCGAGATCTCCCACGAGGCGCTGCTGCGCTCGTGGCCGCGGCTGCGCGAGTGGATCGAGGTCGATCGTGCCGCGGCGGTGACCCGACAGCGGCTCACCGACGCCGCGGCCACCTGGGACGACGGCGGGCGGGACCCGTCCTACCTGTTCGCCGGCAGTCGGCTGGCGACCGTCCGGGAGTGGGCGCAGGCCGGGCAGCGGCAGACGGCACTGAGCCCGGTCGCGCGGGACTTTCTGGCGGCCTCCCTCGCGGCCGAGCAGGCGGCGCGGCGGGCCGAGGTCCGGCGGACCAGGCGGCTGCACCAGCTCGTCGCCGCTCTCACGGTGCTGACCCTGATCGCCGGTGGAGCGATGGCGTTCGCCTTCCGGCAACGGGCCCAGATCGCCGGCGAGCGGGACCGGGCGCTGTCGGTGGCGATCGGCCGGCAGGCCGACCAGCTACGCAGGTCCGACCCGCTGGCCGCCGCCCAGCTCGGCGCCGTCGCCTACCGCCTGGCGCCGACGGCGGAGGCGCGCAGCGCCGTGCTGTCGACGTTCGCGAGCGACTACGGCTTCGCCACCCGTCACCTCGGCACGCAGACCCGTCCGATCGGCGCGGTCGCCTACAGCCGGGACGGCAGGCTGGTGGCGACGGCGAGCGACGACTGGACGGTCGCCCTGTGGTCCGCGTCAGACCCCACCCGCCGCACCCCGCTCAGCACGATCAGGGGCCACCGGCTGGCGGTGAAATCCGTGGCGTTCAGCCCGGACGGCCGGTTCGTCGCCACCGGGAGCGACGACCGGACGGTCCGGCTGTGGACCATCACCGATCCCACTCACCCGGTGCTCGCGGCGACGTTACCCGGCGCCTCCGACTCGATCCACGGGCTGGCCTTCCGCTCCGACAGCCGGGTCCTTGCCACCRGCGGGTACGGATCACAGGTGCGGCTGTGGGACGTCTCCGACGTGAGCGCGATCCGGCCGGCCGGCGCGATCACCGCCCACACCGCGAACGTCCGTGCCGTCGCGTTCAGTCCCGACGGCACCGAGCTGCTGACCGGTGGCGACGACGGCCGGGCCCTGCTGTGGGACGTGCGGGACCTCGCCGCCCCGGCGGAGCTGAGCGAGCTGAAGGGCGAGGCGGGCCCGAATGTCGTGCTCAGCGCGAACACGGCCGTCCGTGCGGTCGCCATCAGCCCGGACGGGAAGACGGCGGTGACCGGCAGCGACGACACCACCGCGCGGGTCTTCGATCTCACCGACCCGCGACGGCCGACCACCCTCCAGGTCATCGACGAGGTGCGATCGGTCGAGGCGGTGGCGGTCAACGTGGACGGCCTCGTGGCCGTGGGGGTGAACAGCGCGGTCGAGATCTACGATCCGTCCCGCCATTTCGACGCCATCGCGGTCCTGCCGCACGCGTCGAAGCCGTGGGCGTTGGCCTTCAGCCCGGACGGGCGAACCCTCGCCTCCGGTGCCGACGACCGCACCCTGCGCCTGTGGGACGTGCCGGGGCCGGTGCTGGTCGGGCACCACCGCTTCCTGTGGTCGACGGCGGTCCATCCGAACGGGCGGGTCCTAGCCACCGGGGACTACGGGCAGACCGTCCGGCTGTGGGATGCGCATGACCCCGATCGGCCGCTACCGGCCGCCACGTTGACCGGATTCAACGCCGCGGTCGGCAGCGTCCGGTTCACCCCGAACGGCAGGGTCCTCATCGCCGGCAGCCTCGACTACGCCACCGACTTCGACGGCATGGTCACGCTGTGGGACGTCGCCGACATCCACCGTCCCAGGCTGCTGTCCACCATCCATCCCGGCATCGGCGGGATCAAGGACCTGGAGGTCAGCCCGGACGGCCGGACCCTCGCGCTGGCCGGCACGAGCGCCCGGCTGGCCCTGGTGGACATCTCCGCCCCGGCCACGCCCCGGGSGCGGTCCGTCCTCGCAGGGCACCGCTACGACGTCGCCACCGTCAGTTTCAGCCCGGACGGGCGCACCCTGGCGTCCGGAAGCAGCGACCGGACCATCCGGTTGTGGGACATCACGACACCGGACCGACCGGCGGGCATCAGCACGATCACGGGCTTCACCAGCGCCCTGATCACCATCGCCTTCAGCCGGGACGGAAGGACCCTCGCCGTCGGCAGCTTCGACACGAAGGTCGCCCTGTGGGACGTCACGGACCGCCGGGCCCCCCGCGCGCTGCCCTCGATCATCGGGTTGGGGGCCGGCGTCAACTCCATCGAATTCAGCTCCGACGGCCGGCTCATGGCGGCGGGCGTCGGCGGCGCGAACGGCGTGGTGCGGCTGTGGGACATGTCCGATCCGGCCGACCCGGTGCCGTACGCCACCTTCAGCGGCCGCTACAACGGCTTCGCTGCGGTCGCCTTCGCCCCGGACACCGCCTTCATCGTCGGAGCGCCCTACCAGGTGATCGGATTCGTCTGGGACCTCGACCCGGCGAGCGTCGTCACGCGGCTGTGCGCGCGGGCCGGCGACCCGCTCACCCGCGAGGAATGGAAACAGTACCTGCCGGGCCTCGACTACGATCCGCCGTGCGGCTGACCGGACCGGAGCCGGAACGGTTCATCACCGACCGGGTGGCCGAGGCGCTCCCCGCCTATGAGGTGACCGCCATGCTCGGGCACGGCGGTCACGCCGTCGTCCTCGCGGGTCGCCACCGCCGGCTCGGTCGAACCGTTGCGATCAAGGTCCTGTCGACCAGCGCGGCGGACGGCGGCGCCCACGGTCGGTTCCTGGCGGAGGCGCGCCTGCTGGCCGGACTCGACCATCCCCACGTAGTCCGCATCTACGACTACGTCGAATCCGGGGACCTGTGCCTGCTCGTCATGGAACGACTGGCGGGCGGCACCGTGCGGGCCCGCGCGGCGAACGGGCTGACCGTCGACGTCGTCTGCGCGATCGGGTTGGCGACCGCCGCCGCGCTGGAATGCGCGCACGCGGGCGGGATCCTGCACCGCGACATCAAACCGGACAACATTCTCTTCAGCGCCGACGGCCTGCTGAAGGTCACCGACTTCGGGATCGCCAAGCTCATCGGCGCTTCCGGCGCGGCCCCGAGCACGCTCGTCGGTACCCCCGTCTACATGGCGCCGGAACAGTTCGACGGCCGGCCGCCGGGACCGGCGTGCGACCTGTACGCACTCGGGATCGTCCTCTACGAACTGCTCAGCGGCCGCCCACCGTTCGTCCGGGCGCTATCGATGGCGCAGCTGATGGACCATCATCTGCGCGTCGCGCCGCAACCACTGGACGCCGCGCCGCCGGCAATCGCCGCGGTGGTGGACCGGGCGCTGCGCAAGGAGCCCGGTGCACGCCCGCCGTCGGCCCGCGCGTTCGCCCTGGATCTCGCCGCCGCGACGGCCCATGCGCTCGGTGCGGGCTGGCTCACCCGCTGCCCGCTGCCGCTGCGGCTCGACGACGATGTGCGCGACGCGGCGCGCGGCAGTCCACCAGCCCGCACACCACCAGCCCGCACACCACCAGCCCGCACACCACCAGCCCGCACACCACCAGCCACCGCCTCACCACGCCGATGGTCAGCCGGCGTGATCCGGCGCCGGTCCCTGAACCGGACCGCGCGGCGCGACCTCCGCCCGGCCGACATCACGTCCGCGCCGTTGCGGGTGGACTACCCGTACAGCGTGGTCGCCGCGCCGGATGGTGCGGTATACGTGTCCCAACGGCTACGCCACCGGGTGCTCCGGATCGAACGCGACGGCCGGACGGTTCACGTGGCCGGCTCCRGCAAGAGCGGCCCGCACGGTGACGGGGGGCCGGCCGTCAACGCCGAGCTGGACAACCCGTGCGGGCTGGCCCTGGGCCCCGACGGTTCCCTGTTCATCGCGGACAGCTTCAATAATCGGATCCGCCGGGTCGCGCCGGACGGTCGGATCGTCACCGTCGCCGGCTCCGGCCGTCACGGCCCGCCGGCCGGCCCCGCCGCCCGGCACGCCGCCTCGCTCAACCTGGCGCATCCGCACGGCGTCTACGTCGACGCGGCGGGCCTGGTGTACGTCGCGAACACCGGCGGCCACCAGGTGATCCGGATCGACCCGGATCTGCGGGCGGCACCGCTGGCGGGGGCGGGTGTCCCCGGCCTGTCCGGAGATCACGGACCCGCCCAGTTCGCCCAGCTCCGGCGCCCGCACGACGTCACGGCCCCGCCCGGACGGAATGTCTACCTCGCCGACACCGACAATCACCTGCTGCGGGCTGTCGACGCCGACGGGATCATCTCCACGGCCGCCGGGATGTTCTACGGCGCGTCCCCCGACGACGGAGCCCCGGCCCGGATCGCGGACGTCGGTCGACCCCACTCGCTGGCGCCCACCCCCTCGGGCGGTCTGCTGGTCACCGACCCCGATCGGGGACGGGTCCGCCTCGTCACCCACGATCGACTCGTCCGCATCTTCGCGGATGCCCGAACAGGTCTGCGGCGGCCGCTCGGTGTCACCGTCCACAGCGACGGCACCGCCTTCGTCGTCGACACCGCCCAGCACCTCATCCACCGTCTCCCGGTCGCATAGACCGGTCACCCGGCAAAGCATGGAAGACCCGGACGATGGTCAGTCCCCGGCACCATCAGCGGCGTCGGCACCATCAGCGGGGTCGGCACCATCAGCGGCGTCGGCATTCGTGCGTCCGGCGGCCCGGTAGGCGTTGGCGAGGTTTCCCTGCGAGGTCAGGGTGTCGCGGTGATCCGGTCCGAGGACACGCCGCTGGTCGGCCAGTACCCGCTCGTACAGGTCGATCGCCTCCGCGAGGCGCCCCGCGGCCGCAACGGCGCAGGCCAGGTTGTTCCAGGTGATCAGGATGTGTGGATGGTCGGCGCCGAGAACACCGCGGGCATCGGAGAGAACCCGCTCGTACAGATCGATCGCCTCGGGCAGACGTCCGAGCGCCTGGTAGGCGTCGGCGAGATTGCTGCGGGAGAGCAGGGTGTCGGGATGGTTGTCGCCGAGAACGCCTTCCCGGCCGGTCAGTACCTGCTCGTACAGGTCGAGGGCCTCAGTCGTCCGTCCGCTGGCCTGATAGGAGCTGGCGAGATTGTTGCGCACGAGGAAGGTCGTGAGATGCTCCTGGCCGAGAACCCGGACGACGTCGACGAGAACCTCTTCGTGCAGCCTGATCGCCTCCGCCAAGCGCCCCGCCGTCTGGTATGCGTTGGCCAGGTTGCTCCGGGCCAGCAGGGTGTCGCGATGGTCCGGGCCACGGATCCGTCCAGCGTCGTCGACAACCTGCTCGAGCAGTTCGACGGCCTCCGCGATGCGTCCGGCGGCCCAATAGGCGCTGGCGAGATTGTTACGGCTGATCCCCAGATTGGGATCATCGGATTCGAGGATGCGGCTGGCCCGCGCCAGGATCCGCTCGTACAACCCGATGGCCTCGGAAATGCGTCCGGCCTTCTGCAGGGCGAGGGCGAGGTTGTTCCGGAGAACCAGGGTGTTGGGGTGGTCGGTTCCCACGACCTGCTCGGTTCGAGCCAGCACCCAGGTGTGCAGGTCCACGGCGGCGGCGAGCTGTCCGGTTTCCTGGAGATAGAGCGCCGCCAGATTGCCCAGCCCCAGCATGCCCGCCGCGTTCGCGTCCGCCGGGGACGGCTCGGCTTCGATCTGGGCCTGAAGGTGTGGGAGCAGCGCGGCCCAGCGCGGCCAGGCCGCCGGATTACCCTGGATCGCGGTGGGCAGGGCCCTGATCATCAACCAGCCGACGGTGGCCCGGAACTCCAGGTGCCGCGACGTCGGAACCCGGTCCCGCAGCACCGCCTGCACCAGCCGATGCAAGGTGATGGTTCCCTGTTCGACCTTGCCCAGCCCGAGAGCACGGAGGCGGGCGACCACGTCCCCCCAGCGCAGCGGGGAGGAACAGGCCGCGCTCAGCGCCGACCAGAGCGTCCCCTCCCCGTTGCTCTCCCCCAGCTCCCCGTTGCTCTCCCCCAGCTCCCCGTTGCTCTCCCCCAGCACCACCAGCGCGGGAAACAGGTCGAGCGGGATGGGCTCCGGACCGAAGAATCCGGCCAGCTGCAGCAGCTCGACGACGGCCGGTTCGTCCGGTCCGATCTCGTCCAGGGCCAGGTTCCACGCCGCGGCGACAATGAACGGATAGCGGTCCGGTTTTCCGCGGGTAAGGAGTTCCCGAGTCTCCACGCGCAACGCAGCCAGGTAGTCCGAAACGGTCATGCCGCTGGCGGCGAGCCAGGCTCCGGCCTGTTCCGCCGCCAGCGGCAGGTCCCCGACCGCGGCCGCGAGCCGCTCAGCCTCGGCGTCCTCCAGCGCGGCTCGGTGCCTCCTCAGCAGATCGATCGTGTCCCTCCGGGGCAGCACCGCGACCTCGGTTGCGGTAGCCCGACCGGCCCAGTCGGGGTTGCGCGAGGTAATCACGAGATGTCCGAACTCGGCGGTCTCCGCGGCCTGCAGAAGCCTGGACAGGTAGGGGTTGGTGGCGGTAGCACCGGCGTTGTTGCCCATGACGGCATTGCCAATAACGGCATTGCCAATAACGGCATTGTCGACGACCAACAGCCACCGGCGATGAGGTCGACCGGCGCGCAACGCCTCGGCCGCCGCGGCGGCCGCTGCCTCGTCCCCCTCCACGTGGGCGAGTCCCAGCTGGGCCGCGAGGGCGGCGAGGCCGGCGACGACCTCCGTCATCTTGTCGCCGCGGATCCACCAGACCAGGTCGTAGGCGTGGCTGTACCGGTAGGCGAACTCCACGACGAGCTCCGTCTTGCCGACCCCGCCCAGGCCATGCACCACCTGGGCCCGCACCCCCGGCACAGGGGAACCGGGGCCGGGCACGGCCCGGTCGAAGCCCGTCAGTCGCGCGCGCAGCTCGGCGAGTTCGGATGCACGCCCGACAAAGCGGGGGTTACGCACCAGTTCCGGCGGCAGCCCCCACACGAGCGGGGGCCGACCCGGATACCGCGCTGCCCGTTCGGACTCGTCCGCCGCCGCGGGCACGTCGCGGGTGTCACGGGTGTCGCGGGTGGGGAGCGGCGTGGGATTGACCGACCGCACCTGCCCTGTCACGGCGGCACGTATCCCGTCCAGCAGCCGGGCGCGAGCGGCTGCGGCGGCGCCCGGCCCGGCCAGGTCGGTCAGGTCGGTCAGGTCGATCCAGGTGAGGCTGCCGAGCAGGCCGAGCGTGCCGGGCTCGCACGGCTCGACCTGCACCGGAATCAGCCGGCGTCCCCGCCCGCCCATGTCCGCCGCCCAGATCGCCTGCCACTGCGCCGCCGCGCCGACCGAGGCGAGATAGGCCGGGGTCAGCACCGCCAGGAGCCGGCCTGCGGTGGTCAGTCCCGCCTGGACGAGCGCAGGCCAGTTCGACCCGGGGACGAAGTCCCATGCCTCGAGCAGCACGCGGCGGCCAGCCCTCTCCAGGGTGTCCGCGATCCACTCCGCCCACGCCTGGTCGACGCCGGCGTAGGAGACGAAGAAGTCCACCGTCTTCCCGGCGTCGTGGGTGGTATCCGTGCCAGCCGGGTTCATCGGCTGGCCACCCGGACGCCCCGCCAGTCGAGAGGTGAAGGCCGGGATCAGGCGTTGGGCGGCAGGTCGGTGCCGGCACCGCRCTGACGTAGCGCGACCCGCTCCAGGCCCGYGCCCATGGCCAGCGCCGCCTCGGCGTCGGTGTTGAGGCCTTCCACCGTGAATCCCGCCTCGGCGATCATCTTCAGGTCCTGGTGGCCCTCCTGACCCTCACTGGTCAGGTAGTCACCAAGGAAGATGGAGTTCACCACCGAGAGGGCGAGGGGCTGCATCGAGCCGAGATGAATCTCCCGGCCGCCCGAGAGCCGCACCTCGGCCGTGGGGTTGACGAACCGGACCATGGCGAGAATGCGCAGGCACTGCCGGGGGTTGAGGTTCCACTCCGCCCCCAGGGGCGTGCCCTCGAATGGCATGAGGAAGTTGACCGGGATGGAGTCCGGGGCGAGCTCGCGCAGCGCGAAGGCGACGTCGACGAGGTCCTCGTCGCTCTCMCCCATGCCGGCGATGATACCCGAGCAGGGTGAGAGGCCGGCGTGCCTGGCTTCCTGCACCGTGTCGACCCGGTCGTTGTAGGTGTGCGTCGTGCAGATGTCTGCGTACTTCTCACCGGCCGTGTTCAGGTTGTGGTTGTAGGCGTCCGCACCGGCCGCCCGCAGCTGTGCGGCCTGCCCGTCGGACAGCAGGCCGAGGCACGCGCACACCTCCACGTCCGGATGCGCGGTCTTGATCGCGCCGATCGTGTCCGCCACGCGGTCGACGTCCCGGTCCGTCGGCCCGCGGCCGCTCGCGACCAGGCACACCCGGCGGGCACCGCCCGAGATGCCGGCGCCGGCCGTCGCGGCGGCCTCCTCGGGCTTGAGCCAGGTGTACTTCAGGATTCCCGTGTTCGAACCGAGCCGCTGCGAGCAATAGGAACAGTCCTCCGGACAGAGTCCGCTCTTGAGGTTCACCAGAAAGTTCAGCTTGACACGCCTGCCGAAGTACCTCCGCCGGAGCCGGTAGGCGGCGGCGACGACGTCCAAGAGATCGTCGTCGTCACTGCGCAGGACGGCCAGGGCCTCGTCCCGGGTCGGAGCCTGACCACTCACCCCCTTGCTGACAAGGCTGTTCAGAGTGGCTGACAGGTCCATGTCCGTCATCCTCGATCCTCTGCTGGCACGGCGGGCACTGGCGGGCGGCGGAAACCTGCGGGTGATCGTCCTTCCGCCGCGTCCACACTCTCATCGTTGCCTTGATCGGAACCAGCGATCGCCCACGTCGGGGCGGGGGTACGGCCGGGGTTGCCCGGACGTGGACGTGGCCAACCGGCGCCGGCGGGCAGGAAGGGGAGGATGGGTATGTGGCGACTGGATCCCGGGTGGAGGAGAACGACGCGTGCGTGTCGGGCGACAGCGTCGCCGGCGCCCACCCCACACCGACCGAACCAGCGACTGGACCTTCGAGTGGAAACTGGACCTTCGACCGGAAAGTGAGGCCCACGAGTGAGCCCGCAAGGATCCGACTCCGACGTCGTGACGGTGCCGCGTGACGCGGCGTCACCACAGACGGTGTCGCGTGACACCGCGTCGGTCCCGCCCGCCGACGAGGTCGTGCTCCTCGACGCCGAACGCCGCCCCTGCGGGACGGCGCCGCGGATCGCCGTGCACGGCCTCGACACCCCCCTGCACCTGGCGTTCTCGTCCTACCTTTTCGACCCGTCCGGCAGGCTGCTCGTCACCCGCCGGGCGCTCGACAAGCGGACCTGGCCGGGGGTGTGGACGAACAGCTGCTGTGGGCATCCCCGCCCAGGCGAGGATCTGGCGCGGGCCGTCGAGCGCCGGGTAGGCCAGGAACTCCGCCTGGAGTTGACCGACCTGCACTGCGCGCTGCCGGACTTCGCCTACCGCGCCACCGCCGCCGACGGTCTCGTGGAGAACGAGGTCTGCCCGGTCTACGTGGCGCGGGCGCTCGGGGACCCGGATCCGGACCCGGCCGAGGTGGTCGAGTGGCGCTGGGTCGAGTGGGACGACTACCGCCGGGTGGCCGCCGCCGCGCCCTGGGCGCTAAGCCCCTGGTCGGTCGACCAGATGGCGGCGTTCAGCGCGGCGGCCCATCCGCTGACCGCCGCGCTCTCCCTCGTCTCCGGYGGAACCCACGCCTGAGCCGGCCATCCGGCGAGCCGACCCTCCGTCCTGTTCCGGAGGGCATCCTGTTCCGGAGGGGTTGCCGTGCCGGCGCTGACGCCCGGGGCCACCGAACCGCGGATGGTCCCGGACGCCGCGCGACCGTCCGCCGCCGGCCCCGACCCGGGGGTCCGTGGCGACGACGACACCGCGACGCGGGTGGCAGGAGCACGGCGTCAGTCCACGGCACCCCGCCGCGTCACGGCATCCCGGACATGGTCGATGACCGAGGCGATCGGACCTACCGTCCACTGCTTGGCGGTCGAACCGGCGGCTGACGGGTGCACCCAACCAGCACTAGGGCCTGTTCTGGGTTCGGATCATGGGGTCGGGAGGCTGCGTAGCCAGAGGA
>NZ_MOMD01000072.1:0-30894 GCF_001983015.1 Frankia sp. CcI156 | reverse complement strand
CTCGTGGCAGCAGGACAGGATTCCTCAGGACCTCCGCGCCACACTGACCTACGGGCTCGCAGGCACCACAGAGGGACGACGTCGGACCGGACGGCACCAACATCCTCATCAGGACAGGGTGCCGGCGCAAGCCGACATGATCACTGACCTGACCTGGAAGCCCTCGGCGAGCTGCTCGTAGCGTTCACCCTTGCGGAGGTGGACGAGCACCAGGAGTGCCTGCTCGGGTGGGGGCAGCTTGCGCCAGGTCCGRCGCTGGGCGCGRTCCTCGGCCAGCAGCCCCGCRAGGAAGGTCAGGGTCGACTCGGGCAGGTCGACGACACCAGGGTAGGTTAGCAACGGAAGTCCTCGGTCAAGGGCACAGTGGGGTAGACACCCTGTGATCTACCGGGGACTTCTCTATTTACGGCAMCCCTCCGGCCACCGCCCGGCCAACTATCGCCGCCGCCAGATGACGGAACGACCGGAACCAGTGCCCGTTCAATTCGTCAATTGGTGATCCTCAACGGCCGAAAGAATCAGACAAACAGAGATTGAAAAGGCTCAATGATCAATCTCACTGGCGTCGGGGGGCGTGGTCCGTGTCGGTCGAAGAACTGCAGGTACGTCGCTCGTAGAAGAACTCGATCGAACCGGAGGCCCGTAAAGACCGCCGCTGCGCGACGGTAATCCCGCGTGCCGCCCGTGGGCCGCCCGCGATCTGGTGACGTTCGGCACAGTCGGGCCACACCCCGGAAAGATCGACATTGGTTCCCATCAAAATACCTTGGCGTAAGCCGTGGTCGGCGGCGAGAATAGCAGCGGATGGGAGATCTTCCCCACGCCGCCGCGCGCCTGGAAGGCCGTACCGTGGTAGGGTCCGGCAGTCGTAAGATCATTTTTATTCATCTCTCGGAAACGCCGGCCGACGGAGTGCTTTGGGTGCTTACCGACCCCGGCGAGTAGCATGCGATATCTCTGTCGTGCATGCGACATCGTCATGAAAGGTCGCGGATCGTTCGTATCATGAAGCCAGCCAGTGAAAGGGCCTCGCTGAGTGCCGGCGCGCTCTTCGCGAGTCAGTCGGCGCTGGTCAGACGTCTCTGCAATCGCCGCCGAGTCATCGGGCCTGGCGCCTGCGACTGGAAAGCAGCCGTGGCGCGTGGACCTCAGCTCTCCTTTCGGCCCGCTGGCCCGTGGACCGTAACCACCCTCAGGAGGAGCATGTCCATTCAGTGAAGCGAGACCAGAAGACTGAAGGTCGGTTCGAGCGAGGAGCCCACGAGCATGGTGGACAGCATCAATGCGTTCATGATCTTCGGTCCTCTGGAGATCATTCTCAAAGGAGAGATCATCTCGATTGAGTCCGGAAAGCTCCGCACCCTGCTGGCAGCCCTCCTGCTGGACGCGGGCAGCGTCGTCGGCTCCGATCGGCTGATCGACTGGTTGTGGGACGACCACCAGCCAGCGAACCCGCGGGGAGCGCTACACACGTACATTCGGCGGCTCCGTCAGCTCCTGGGCGACCCGAAGATGCTGAGCACTGTCAGTAGCGGCTACCGCCTGAACCTCGGGACGGCGGTCCTGGACCTGCAGCAGTTCCGCCGGCTGGTCAGGGGGGCCGAGGAGACGGCGGACCCGCAGGCTCAGGCGAAACTRCTGACCGACGCGCTGGCGATCTGGCGCGGCCCCGCGCTGGCCGACGTGCCCTCCGAGTCCCTGCGCCGGGAGAAGGGCGCGGCGCTGGAGGAGGAAAGGATGTCCGCGCTGGAGTCCCGCTTCGAGCTCGAGGTGCGCTTGAACCGAGCCGCCCAGATTGTCCGCGAGATCCGCCTCGCGGCTATCGACAATCCCTATCGGGAGAAGTTCTGGGAGCTGCTGATGCTGGCCCTGTACCGGGCCGGCCGGCAGGCCGAGGCACTGGACGTCTACCAGCAGGTGCGCACGCTGCTGGTAGACGAGCTCGGCATCGAGCCCGGCAGCGGCCTGCGGGACCTGCACGGGCGGATCCTCGAGTCCGACCCGCAGCTGTGCCTGCCGGATCGGTCCGCACCCGACGCGGCGACGCCGTCCACAGTGCCGGCCCAGCTCCCCGCCGACGCGATCGGGTTCGTCGGCCGGCAGGAGCTGATGGACCAGCTCACCGAGGCCTTGCGCCCGTCTGGGACGCGCCCGGGCGTACCGGTCGTCGTGTTGTGCGGGCCGCCCGGAATCGGCAAGACGGCGCTGGCTGTAAGTCTCGGCCACCGGTTGCGGCCAGCGTTCCCGGACGGGCAGCTGTACGTCAACCTGCGCAGCCACGAGCGGCTCGGCCAGGACCCGCCGCTCACTCCGGAGCATGTGCTGCCGCAGTTCCTACGCAGCCTCGGCGTTCCGCCGGGCCAGATCCCGGTCGAGCTGGCCGAGCAGGCGAACCTGTTCCGATCGAAGGTCGCCGGCCGACACGTGCTGGTGATGCTCGACAACGCCTCGAGCATTGACCAGGTGATGCCGCTGTTGCCCGGCGACGCCGGTTGCTCCGTCATCATCACCAGCCGACGGCACCTGGGTGGCCTGGTCGCCACGCTGGGCGCGCAGGTCGTCCAAGTGGGCACTCTGAGCCCCGAGGAGTCCCGCGAGCTCGTCGAGGGCATGTTGCGCAACGTCGCTGTCCCGGTGGATCCTGCGCTGATTCCGGAGGTGGTGGCGCTGTGTGCGTATCTCCCCCTCGCCCTGCGCAYCGCCGCCGCCAATCTGATCAGTTTCCCGGGCGGCCACGCCGACGAATACGTGGACAGCCTGCGCACGGGCAACCGGCTGGCGGCGCTTACCGTGGACGACGACCCGGTCTCGGCGGTGTCCAACGCCTTCGCGCTGTCCTACGACTCGGTCGGGCCGGACGATCGCCGGTTGTTCAGCCTGGCCGGGCTCTTCCCCGGGCCCGACTTCTCGGCCAATGCCGTCGCTGTCCTGGCAGACATGAGCACAGCCCAGACCCGCAACTCGTTGAACAGGCTCACGGTGGCGAACCTGCTGCAGCAGCAGGCGCCCGGCCGGTACCAGTTTCACGACCTGCTGCGGGAATACGCTTACAAGCGGGCAGGCGACCATTTCACTGCCCAGGAGATAGCGGCGGCAGTGGACCGTCTCGGCCTGTGGTACCTGGTCGGCACGAGAAACGCGGTGGATATCCTGCACGTGGAGTTCCTCCGGCTCCCGCTGCCGCCAGAAACACGCTCCGTGATCGACGCGCCGGAATTCGTCGACGAGAGCCAGGCGATGGCCTGGCTGCTCGCGGAGTGGCGCAACGTCCTTGCTTGTATGCGCGCGCTCGACGGTTCCTGTTCAAGCCATCTGACCTGGCATCTTTCCGATGCGCTCCGCGGGTTCTTCTGGACCGGAAGATATCGGACTGAATGGTCGGAGGCGGCGCACGGCGGTCTGATTGCGGCCGGTCGGAGTAAGGACAAGCTCGGCATGGCCGCGATGCACCGCAGTCTCGCCAACCTGTATAACACGCTAGGTGACTATCGTCAGGCGATAAACCACCTTGCTGAAAGTGTCGCCCTGCACACCGACCTCGGCATGTCCGAGGAGGTRGCCGCCATCCTKAACAACCTCAGTCTCGCCCATCTGAGTCTCAGCCAGGTCGATCAGGCCGAGCGCATCGGGCAGGAGGCCTTGGCGATCGCCCGGGAAGTCGGGTCCCCGCGGACCGAGGCCGCCGCGCTTGGACTACTCGGCCAGATCCACTGGGCTCAGGGCGACATGACTGTGGCCACGACCTACATCACGTCGTCGCTGCGGGCCGCCGGCGAGCTCGGGCTGCATCACATCACCTCGTACAGCCTGAGGAACCTGGGCCTGGTACGTGAGGCGTTGGGAGATCTGGACGCTGCGAAGTCCTGCTTCTCCCAGGCTCTTGAGGTCTCCACGCGTATCGACTCCTTCTACGACCGGAGCATCTCGCTCTACGGGCTCGCGCTGGTGCACCACGATGTCGGTGACAACCAGGCCGCGCTTGAGTTCGCCGAGCAGGCGCTGGGCGCCTTCCAGGAGTGCGGTGACCGGACCTTTGAGGCGGAGACCCTCTGCATCATGTCGGGGATCAACGCCGAGCGCGGGGACTGGACCGCATCCATCCAGTGCGCCCGGCAGGCATTCGAACGGGCAAACGCCATCGACTACACCGACGGGAAGGCCTACTCGCTCGTCCGGATCGCGCTCGCGGACGACCACTTCGGCCGTGCCGCCGCCGCGGCGCTGCACGCGGCAGACGCCTTCGCCCTGGTGGCCGGCACCAACCGGATCACTCAGCGCAGGATCCTGGTAGACCTCGGGCTGATGTACGCCGAGCAGCAGGAGTTCGAGCGAGCCACCGAATGCGCACAACGCCTGCGCACCATCTCGGAGGAGACCGGGCAGCTTCTGGGCGCGGCCGAGGCGAAAAGGATTATGGCCCTGGTCACGCGCCGGTCGAACCTTTTGCCATCCGCCGAACCCCTCCGGAACGAAGCGTCGTAGACCGTCGGCTGGACCGCGTGCCTGATACAACCCGGGTGCGCGGACCGCGCGACATCCGGCCTTTCTCACCCTCTGATCATGCGCCCCTCGGCGGAACTGGTCTGATACGCCGGCGTGGTCCCGCTGATGTCAACCGCCAGCCAGCCGTCAGCGGCACGAAAGGATGGTCGGGGTAGCTTTGTCCTGCGCAGGAAATATGCGCCCAGTACAAGCAGATGCCGTCCTGGCGACGGGCGCAGCAATCAGCGGAAGAAATCCCGCGCAGGACCCCAGCGAAGGATCCGTAGATGCCGGCTGACACTGAGATCGCACACACCGAGGACTCTCTCCGCGAGCTGCACTTCATGCAGACGGTCGACCGTTCCCTCATCCACCGTCACGCGCTTTCCGAAGTGTTCCTGACCGACACCGTGCCCACCGGTGCGACGTCCTACCTGGCTGCCGCCCAACTGCCGTCGTCCCACGCGTACTTCACCGACCACGTCCGACACGGCGCGGTGGATCCACTGCTTCTGCTGGAATGCTCACGCCAGGCTGAGACCTACGGCGCCCACGTGCATTTCGGCGTGGCACGGGACACCCGGTTCGTCCTGAGGTCGTGGTCCATGCAGCTGCCGGGGCTGTTCGCCATCCGCACCCGAGGCGCCAGCGAGCTGACGATGGCGGTCGGCACGCGCCCACTCGTCGGCGACCGGCCGACCAGTCGGTCGCTGGCCTACGACATCCGGCTTTCCCTGGACGGCGTGGCCATCGGCGACACCCGGATCGCGKTGGGCTACCTGTCTGACTCCGCCTACGAACACGTGCGGGCGCTCCGCCGGGGAAGCGCGCCGCACACATCGGACGACATCCGGCCCACGCCCGCGACGATCGCGCCGGCCGCTGTCGGGCGAGCCAGCAGCGTCAACACAATCCTCGTGGATCCCGTCCAGTTCGCTGGCGGGGCCACGGCCACCATTCGGGTGCCCGTCGACAACCGCAGCATGTTCGACCACGCACTGGACCATTTCCCCGGCATGGTACTCACCGAGGCGGCCCGGCAGCTGTGCCTGTGGTCCGGCGCGGACCTGCTCGGCGTGCCGGCCACCGCGGCCACCGTCGTCGCCTTCGACCTGGCCTTCACCCGGTTCGCCGAGCTGGATGTGACAACCACCGTGGCAGCGGTCCACCAGCATGAGGACGTGGTCGGCGGGTCCACCTTCGCCGTGTCCTTCCAGCAGAACGACGCCGTCATCGCGGCGGGAACCATGACCATCTGCCCGGTTCCCACCAGTCATCTCACCGACGACTGAACCCACAGCCGCACACAACGCCAGCTGCACAGGGCGAGGACGGGCACCGGCGGTGGCGCCGCGGGCCCGGGAGGAGAATGCGATGGGCCGATCGATCTTCATCACGGGCGGGAGCCGGGGCATCGGCCTGGCCGCCGCACGGTCGTTCGCCGAGGGGGGCGACCGGGTCGCCGTCGCCGGCCGGTCGGGGGCCGCCCCGGAAGGCGTGCTCGGTCTGCGCGCGGACGTCAGGGTACCTGGCGACGTCGAGCGTGCGCTGCGAGAGGCGGAGGAGGCGCACGGAACGGTCGAGGTACTCGTCGCCAACGCGGGCATCACCATCGACGTCCCGCTGCTGCGGATGTCCGACGAACAGTTCGAGACCGTGGTCGACACGAACCTGGCCGGAGCGTTCAGAGCCGTCCGGGCCGCCGTCGCCAGCATGCTTCCGGCCCGGCGTGGGCGAGTGGTGTGCGTGTCGTCGGCACTTGGTTTCCTCGGCTCCCCCGGGCAGAGCAACTACGCCGCGTCCAAGTCCGCCCTCCTCGGCATGGCACGGTCCGTCGTGTGGGAGCTCGGGAACCGCGACATCACCGTGAACGTGGTGGCACCGGGGATCATTGACACCGACATGACCAGGCCGCTGACCGAACAGCGCAGGCAGGAGCTGATGCGGATGACCCCGCTGCGCCGGATGGGGACAGTGGACGAGGTCGTCGCCGCCATCCGGTTCCTCGCCAGCGACGAGGCAAGCTACGTCACTGGCACCGTCCTCCCCGTCGGCGGCGGCATCGCGATGGGCCTGTAGGCGCAACCCCGACCGGGTGCGGACAGTCCGCGCCGCCGTCAGGTGCGGGCCGCGGCCAGCAGATGCCGGGTGTACGGGTGCGCGGGGCGCTCGAGCACCTGCTCCGCGCCGCCGATCTCGGCCACCTGCCCGTCCTTCATCACCAGGACGCGGTCGCTGACGTGCCGGATCACTGCGATATCGTGGGAGATGAACAGCAGGGCCAAGCCGAGTTCGTCGCGCAGTCCCGCCAGCAGGTCGAGGATCTGGGCCTGCACCGACAGGTCGAGCGCGGACACCGGTTCGTCGCAGACGAGGACCTCGGGTGACGGCGCGAGCGCACGCGCGATCGCCAGCCGCTGACGCTGCCCGCCGGACAGCTCGCGAGGGTGGCGTCGCAGCACCTGTTCGGACAGCCCTACCTGGTCGAGGAGTGCGACGATCCGATCTCGTCGCGCCCGGCCCCGATCCGGACCGGACATGGCGTCGCCGACGATCCGCTCGGCGGTGTGACGCGGGTCGAATGAGCTCAGGCAGTCCTGGTGGACGGCCTGTATCCGGTGCCGCCGAGGCCTGCGGTCACGTTCGCGTACCCGGCTGGGCGAGGCGGTCGCCGCCGCGGCCGCCACCCAGGGCGCGCCGGCGAACCGGACGGTACCCTCGTCCGGTTCGAGCAGGCCGAGCACGATGCGGGCCAGCGTGGTCTTGCCGGACCCGGACCCACCGATGACGCCGAGTGTCTCGGCGGCACGAAGCTCGAACGTCACGGCACGGACGGCGTCCCGCCACCCCCCGTCGGGATCGCGGAAACGTTTGGTGATGCCGGTGGCTTCGACGAGAGCCTCGGCGGTGTCCCTGCGGGCCGGGGCGACGACCCGTGGCGGTCCGGCCCGCTCCGTTTCCGTTCCGGGCCGCCAGCACAGGACGCCGGGTTCGAGACCCGGGTGATCGGGGCGCGGCAGTTCCTCGCGGCACCGGTGGTCGGCGAGTGGGCAGCGCACCGCGTATGGGCAGCCGTCCGGCCCGGCCGGTGGACGGCGCGGCAGGTCCGGGGACAGCACGGTGCCCCGCGAGTGCCGCGAGGGGGCCGCCGCGAGCAACGCGCAGGTGTACGGATGCCGTGGACCGCCAAGCACGTCGACGGCCGGTCCCTGCTCGATGATCCGCCCCTCGTACATGACCGCCACCCGGTCGGCGACGGCGGCCACCGTGGCAAGATCGTGACTAATCAACAGCAGGGCGACACCGCCGCGTACCAGGCCGCGCAGCACCTCGACGATCCGCTCCCGGGAGGCGGCATCCAACGCGGTCGTGGGTTCGTCGACCAGCAGCAGGTCGGGTCCGGCCGCGACCGTCGAGGCGATCAGGGCCCGCTGTCGCAGACCGCCAGAGAGCTGATGCGGGTACTGCCCGGCGCGCCGGGCCGGCTCCGGCACCCCCACCTGCCCAAGCGTCGCGACGGCCCGCTCGCGGACGTCGCGACGGGCCACGATCCGGTGGACGCGCAGGGGCTCGGCCACCTCCGCTCCCACCGTCCGCAGCGGATCCAGGGAGGCCAACGCGTCCTGGGGCACCAACCCGATCCGGCGGCCTCGCAACACCCGCCACCCCGGTTCGGTCAAGGCGGTCAGATCCACGCCCTGCAGGTCCAGCCGGCCAGCACGGACCATCGCACCGCGCCCGGCCAGTCCGATCAGCGTCCGGGCGAGCACGCTCTTGCCGGCACCGGACTCGCCCACGACCGCGAGACACTCGCCGGGACGGACGGCGATCGACACGTCCCGCACCGCACGCACGCCGGCGACGCCGTCCCGAAACGTCACGTCCAGCCGCTCGACGACCAGGGTCGGCTCGGCGGCGGTCACGTCCGGGCTCATCCGCCGCGCCGGACAAGCCGCTGCTGGGCCCGGCGGCCGGCGGCCTGGACGGCGAGCACGGTCAGCGCGAGCGCCGCACCCGGGCACACCCCGACCCACCACGCGGACCGTAGGAAGTCCCGGCCTTCCGCCAGCATCAGACCCCACTGCGCGGTGGAGGGCTGCGGGCCCAACCCGAGGAAGCTCAGCCCCGCCACGTACACGATGGCCGAGCCGACCCCCGTGGTCGCCAGCGCCAGCGCCGGACCGAGCGCGTTTGGCAGCACGTGGCGCACGACCAGCGCCATCCGGCCGACGCCGAGTCCGCGGGCCGCCTCGACGTAACCCGCTCGGCGGGCGACCATCGCCTCGGCGCGGACGAGGCGGCCGTACAGAGGCGTCAGCGCCACCACCGTGGCAATCATGGTCCTGCCGCTGCCGGGCCCGAGCACCGCGATGACCAGGAGGGCGAGCATCAACGGGGGTATCGCGATCAGCACATCCATCACCCGGGTGAGCACCAGGTCGACGAGGCGCCCGCCGAGCGCCGCCGCGAGGCCCAGAGCCGCACCGATCCCCACGGCCAGCGCGACGGAGCCGACGCCGAGCAGCAGGGACGCCCGGGCACCATGCAGCACCCGGGCGCACACGTCCCGCCCGAGCTGGTCGGTCCCACACCAGTGCGAGCCGCTCGGCGCTGCCAGCACGCCTGACGGGTCGACGACGGTCGGCGAGGCGCCCGTGAGGATCCCCGGTGCCGTCACCGCCAGGGCGATCACCAGGAGGATGCCAGTGAGCAGGATCGTCGACGCGCGGGCGACGAGACGCGGCGCGGGCCGGTCAGACAGCGTCGGAGGCGCTGCCAGGACGTTGGTCACCGGTCCATCACCTCGATCCGAAGCCGCGGGTCGAGGACGCGTTGCAGCAGATCCACGACGGTGAAGACGACGGCCGAGACCAGGGCCGATGTGAGGACGACCCCCATCRCCACGGGCATGTCCCGGTCGATGACGGCGTGCACGGTCAGCGCGCCGAGCCCCGGGCGGGCGAAGACCGTCTCGACGAGGACGGTGCCGGCGAGCAGCGTCCCGGCGRGCCAGCCGCCGAGGTTGAGCGCGCTTGCGGCGGCGTGGCGCAGGGCGTGGCGCATTGTGACGCCGGTGGGGCTCAGGCCGCGGGCCCGAGCGGCGGCGGYGAACGGCTGCGCGAGGGCGGCTTCCAGTCCCTCCCGCAGCGTCCGGGAAAGCGCGCCGGCGGCCGGCATGGCGAGGGTCACCGACRGCAACACAAGGCTGGCCGCGCCCTGGGCCCCCGCTCCGGGGAAGATCCGCAACTGGAACGAGAACACGCTCACCAGCACGATGCCCACCCAGAACGAGGGCACGGACAGGGCCAGTGACTCCCAGGCCATCGCCGCGGCGCGCAGTCCCGGTCGGCGGCCCGCGGTCGCGACGGCGATGGCCACCCCGGTCAGGACCGCGAGCACCAGCGCCGCGGCCGCGAGTTCGGCCGTGGGTCGCAGCTGATCCACGATCACCTCGCTGACCGGCTGCTGGAGTTGATACGAGGTACCCAGGTCGCCGCGGGCGAGATGGCCGAGATAGTGGACGTACCTCAGCGGAGCCGGCTCGCCGAGACCGTACTCTGCCTGGATTTCCGCCCGTACCTGGGGCGAGGCGGACGTTCCCGGCCCTAGCAGGACCGCCACCGGATCGCCCGGGGCCAGCTGCAGCGCGGTGAAGGTGAGCGTGGCGGCGCCCAGCAGTACCGCGGCACCGGAGAACAGGTGTCGCAGCAGGTGTCGCAGGACGGTCCGGCGGCGCGCGGGTTCGGGGGCGGGGCCGCGATCCTCCGTCGCCGGCGCCTGCTCGAGGACATGCATGTCGCCTCCAGACATCCGCCGCGCTACCCGGAGACGCGCCAGGCATCGAAGAAGAGCGGCCAGGCGTTCGGGTCGACGCCGATGCCGTCGACCCGTCGGGCCACGCCCAGGATCGAGCTGGGCGTGTAGAGCGGGACCACAGCCGCGCTGGCGAGCACGTCGTGCTGGACCCGCCCGTACAGGTCGTCGCGGGCCGTCCGGTCGAGGCTCTCCGCGCCGTCGACCGTCAGCCGGTCCACCTCCGCGTCGGCCAGCTGCGCCATGTTCTGCCCGCCAGATGCCGGGGAGCTGGCGGAGTTGAAGAACAGCCGCAGCACATCCGGATCAGCACGGCTCCAGCTGAAGTCCAGCATCTGCGCCTTGTTGCTGTAGGAGAGCGCCAGGTAGGTGCCGACGTCGAGACTGGGACGGGTGACCTCCACGCCCAGCTTCCGCAGGTCGGCCTGGATCGCCTGGCCGAGCACATCACGCTGGTCGCGCAGGTACGTCGGCACGACCGGCCAGGAGATGCTCAGCCGCCGGCCGTCGCGCACGCGGAACCCGGCGCCGTCGCGCCTGGCCCAACCGGCCTCGTCGAGCAGCTGGCCGGCTTTGACTGGGTCGTAGGGCCAGCTCTGCCTGACGGTCGCGTCGTAGGAGGGAGTGACGTCCGTCAGCGGGCCCCAGGCTCGCCGGTACTGACCGAAGTACACGGCGCCGACATTCCGGTCCACGTTGATTCCCCGCTGGATCGCGGTGCGGACCCGGCGGTCGGTGAAAGGCGCCAGCGACGTGTTCAGGTAGAGACTGTAGGGGACTCCCGGCACGTCCTTCCGCAGCAGCCGCAGATTCCGGTCGGCGCCGACGGACCGCGCGTCCGCCGGTGGCACGGCGGCGGCGACGTCGACCTGCCCGCTGGTCAGCGCGCCGACCCGGATGGAGTTCTCCTTCAGGATGCGGATGACGATCCGGTCGAGGTAGGCGGGGCCGGAGTGCCGCGCGGTCGCGGGCGCCCAGTCATAGGCCGGATTCCTGGTCAGGACGATGCGCTGGCCTCGGGTGCGACTGGTGACGGAGAACGGCCCGGTACCAACCGCTCGTGGCCCGCCCGCGCACAGCTGCGCGGCGTCGGTGGCGAGGACCTTCGGCGAGTAGAAGCCGAGATAGGTGGTGCTGGCGGCCTGGAGGAACGGGGCGAACGGCCGGCTGAAACGCACCCGTACGGTGTAGAGATCGACGACGTCGGTGCCGGCGTACGGGCCGAGCAGGCTCGCGGCGTACTGCGACCTGGTCTGCTTCGCGACGATGTGCGCGAAGTTGGCCCGCACCGCCGCCGCGTCGAAGGCGCTGCCGTCGGTGAAGGTCACGCCGTGGCGCAGATGAAAGGTGTAGGTGCGCAGGCCGTCGGTGATGTCCCAGGACGTCGCCAGCCAGGGGTGGAAATGACCGGCGTCGTCCTGCGCGACGAGTGAGTCGAAGACGTTGCGGAGGACGCTCGCGGTGACGTCCTGCTGGCTGGCGTGGATGTCGAAGCAGGTCGGCTCCGCGTCGATCGCGTAGGTCAGGGTTCCCCCGCGCACGGGTCGACCACCGCCTGCGGGAACCGCGGCGGTGTCGGGACCGCACCCGGTGAGCAGAAGTATCGCCGCGACAACGAGGAGTCCGAGCGCGGACCGTACGGACACGATGGGGTGCACAGCAGAGCTCCGAGGGTCGAGGGCCGGTGTGGTCAGAGGGCCGCGGGCGGGACGTCCGCGGCCGTCGCCCCCCGCCGGTCGGACGTCCCGCCCGCACCGGGTGACCGCACCTGCCCGGCGGGATGCGCCCCGGCCTCGCGGAGATGCCGCGTCACGAGCCCGTGCACGAGCGGGCACCACTGCGGGGGAAAGATGTGGCCCAGCTCGTCGACAACCACCAGCCGCGCGGCGGCGATCTCGCGGGCCAGCGTTTCGCCGTGCGCGAGGGGAAAAACGGTGTCGCGCCGGCCGTGCACCACCAGGGCCGGCACCCGGATCGCGCCGATCCTCGCGGTCAGCGGCGGCGTGCGGTCCAGTGCCCGCAGATGGTTACTGCCAAGGTCCGAGCCCGCCTCCCGTCGCATCGAGCGCTCGACCAGGTCCCGCCAGTAGGTCTCACTGAACGGCGCGCCGGCCCCCACGAGCACGCGCCAGCCGCGCACCGCCGCCGCGACGCGCGCCGCTCTGGTCGTCGGCGGGTTGTCGTTCAGCGCGGCGACGTGGTCGAGCAACGGCCGCTCCGGACCGGGCAGGCCGGTCAGGGGCGGCAGATGGACGTCGCCGTTGGCATCCGGGGAGCAGGACAGCAGGACCAGGGAGCGAACCAGGCTCGGCTCCTCCAGCGCGAGCAGCTGGGCCACGATGCCGCCCGCGGACTGGCCCACCACGTGTGCGGATGCCAGTCCCAGTCCGGTGATGACGTCCGCCGCGTCCCCGGCGAGCGTGGACAGGTCATAGCAGGAAAGGCGGGAGTCGGTCTTCGTGGACAGACCGACGTCACGATGGTCGTATCGGACCACCCGGTACCCGGAATCGGCCAGCATCCGGCAGAGCGCGTCGGGCCAGGTGATCCCCTGCGCGGGCCCGCCCATCACAAGCAGAATCGCGGGATCCGCTGACCTGCCAAAACTTTCGGTCCATAGCATAAGATCGTCTCGTGTCCRCACAAACCGTTCCATCTGCGTCTCTCTGCTAGCGTGCGCGTGTCTGGCAATCCCCGACGGGTCACGTGTGGAGGCGGCGGCGATGCCCGGTTACCGGCGCGGCGAGACAACAGCCCTCGTGCTGGTGGATCTCCAGCACTGGATCGTCGACATGCCGTGGGCGCCGATCCCGGGTACCCAGGTCGTCGACGCCTGCGTCCGGCTGCGTGACGGCCTGGCCGACGCGAAGGCGACGACGGTGATCGTGCGTTATCTGCGTGCCGACGGCCGCGACGGTGGGCCCCAGGCCGCGCCGAACCAGCTCGTCGCCGCCCTGGCGCCGCGGCCCGGCGACCTTGTCGTCACCAAGGACGGCCTGGATGCCTTCACGGGCACCGGCCTGGCCGGGCTGCTGCGCGAACAGGGCCGCACCAGGCTGGTGATCGCGGGCCTGTCCACCGCGCACGGCGTGTCCGCCACCGCTGGAACGGCGGTGGCGTCGGGCTTCGACGTGGCCGTCGTGTCCGATGCCACCGCGAGCGTGACGGTGGCGGAGCACACCGGAGCGCTCGATCAGCTCGCGCGCGCGGGCGCGGCGATCTGCTCGATGGCGGATATCCTCGCGCCGTGAGGCGTCACTGGCTGCTGCTGCCCGTGGGCCGAACGACGTAGACGACCCGGTACTGGGCGTCCGGTGGCGGACCGTCCAGCGCCATCGCATAGCGGTCGGCCAGCGTCATGAAGAACGTTCCGGCCGAATCCGGGTCGATGCGTTCCACCACCCCGCGGATTTCGAGGTACCGGTATGGCTGGTCCGGGTCGTTGATGGAGACCGCCACGTGTGGATTGGCCGTCACGTTTCGGTACTTGTACCGGACGGTCGTGTTCGTGAAACAGAGGAACTCGCCGTCCCAGGAAAACCACATGGGATTCACCTGCGGCTGCCCGTCGGGCCGGATGGTCGCCAGATGGGCGAAGAGCGGCCGCTCCAACAGGTCGCGGTGGCTGTCCGGAATGATGGTCACGTTTTTCTCCTCAGGTCGCCGAGGCCGTCAGGCTGCCTCGTCGGCGGTGCGGTGAACAGTGCGGTCAGTCGGGTCCGCACCGGTGCGGCGTCACGGGAGGCCGTGTCGACATGCCCGTCCGGGCGCACCAGGGCGGCGACAGCGCCCCGCGCCCGGCCGTTTCCGTCGAGCACCCGCACGTCCACCCGGTCCGCGAAGTGGTCGCGGCACAGGTCCGCCAGTGCGTCGAACGAGGCGCCGCCGGAACCGTGCCGCTMGGGCCGCGAGATCAGCAGGGTGTAGCGCAGGTCGTCGAGCTCGGACCGCAGCGGCAGCGGGATCAGTGCGCCCGGCTGGAATCCGRCCACCGCGCGGCCCTCCGACGCCGCCACCCGGTACCTGGTGCGCAGGCCGGCCAGCCAGGGAACGTAGGAGATGTCGAACAGTCGTAGGGCTGAGGCGGCCCGCAGCAGCGTGTCCCGAAGCGCCACCTGGTAGCCGCGGCGCAGCAGCCAGATCCGCGTCTGCACGTCGGCCTGGCGGACGACCGCCCGGGCTACCTGCCCACGCTCCGCCGCGTAGGTGTCCAGCAGATCCGGATCCGCCCGGCCGTGCCAGACGAACGCCATCTTCCAGGCCAGGTTGTGCGCGTCGGTGACGCCTGTGTTCAAGCCCTGCCCGCCGGCCGGGCTGTGGATGTGCGCCGCGTCCCCCACCAGGAACACGTGCCCGACCCTGGTCCGCTCGGCCTGCCTGGCGTGCACCGAGAACACGCTGAGCCAGTCCGGGTCACGCAGGACGATCCCGCCCGGGCCCCGCTCGTCGACCAGCCGCTGGACGGCGTCGAGGTCGGCTCCCTGCTGGGTGAAGTCCGGTGGCGCGGAGGTGAAGACCCGCCACCGGCCGGAGGGCAGCCCGCAGGCGACCAGGATGCCGCGCGTGGAGCAGAAGTAGTGGGTCATCGTCGGATCGAGTGCGGTGTCCGCCAGCGCGTCGGCCACCACGAAGCGCAGCTCATAGGTGTCGCCGTCGAAGCCGATGCCGAGCTGGGCCCGGACCGTGCTGCTCGCGCCATCGGCGCCGACCAGGTAGGCGAACTCCTCGATCCGCTCCGCGCCGTCCGGATACCGCACCCGCACCCGCACCCGGTCGTCGCACTGGTCGAGGTCGAGCAGTTCGGTGCGCCATTCCGGCGAGCCGCCGAGGCCGGTCAGGACCTCCCGCAGTACCTCCTCGACGCCGGGCTGCGGGCAGATCAGCGGCCGGGTGGCCGTCCGGTAGCGCAGGTTGGCGATGACCTTCCCCGAGGAGTAGTAGCGCATCTGCGTCTGCGGCAGGGATCTCGATGCCAGCGCCTCATCGCCCCCGATCCGACGGATCAGTTCACGGGTGCGTGGCCACACCCCGAGTGCCTTGGACAGGGTGCTCGGCCCGCCGGCCCGGTCGATGCAGCGCACCGGCACCCCGCGCCGGGTCAGCTCGATCGTGGCCATGAGACCGGCTGGTCCGGCGCCGGCGACCAGCACCGGCAGCCGCGGTGCCGACGGCGTCATGCGTCCACCGCCACGGTGACGGGCTCCGCCTGCTCGGTGGTGGTGACGCCAACCTCCCGCGGCCGCAGCAGCAGATGAAGCACGACCCCGGTGGCGGCTCCGATGCCGACCAGCAACCACAGCAGAACGTGGATGCCGTGGGTGTAGCTGCGCGTGAGCAGGTCGAGGAAATCGGCGCGGGCGGTACCGGTGAGGCCGTCCGCCGCGCCGGTGAGGTTCCCGCTGACCGCCTTGTTCGCGATCGTGGCGGCATCGGCACCGCCCGGCGGGACCGCCGTCGCCGGCAGGCCCGCGGAGATTCTCCCCCGGGTCACATCGAGCACCAGGGCCCCCATCGCCGCGATCGCCACCGCCTCGCTGGCCAGCCGCACGGTGTTGAACATGCCGGCGGCGGTACCCGCCTGTTCGGGCCGCACCGAGGTGATCGCGACACCGTCGACCAGACCGGCCGTCATGCCCATGCCCGTACCGATCAGGAACAGCGGCCCGATGAGGCTGACGACCGCGATGTCCTGGTCGATGACCGTGAGCCAGGCTGCACCRCCGGCGGCCACCAGCATGCTCAGGCTGAGCACCAGCCGGGTGGACAGCMCGCGCCGGACCAGGTTGCTGACAACCAGCGGCACCACCAGCACAGGCAGGGTAAGCAGCATCATCGTGTCACCGGCGCGGCCGACGGACATCCCGCGGGCACCGGTCAGGTAGGCGGGCAGGAGCACCACCAGGCAGACGAACCCGAAGGACAGGGACAGCGGCACCAGCGAGGCGGCCAGGAAGCGCGGCTGGCCGAACAGACCGAGGTCGAACATCGGTCGCGCCTGGCGCAGTTCGGCGACGACGAACAGCGCCATGAGCACCGCCGCCGCAACGAGGAGCAGCACCGTGCCGGCGCTGCTCCAGCCCCACTGCGGCCCCTGTACGACACCGAGCATCAGCAGCAGCAGGCTCAGCGTGAAGGAGGCGATGCCCGGCCAGTCGAACCGGATCGCGGCGGGATTGCGCGACTCCCGCACCATCGGCACCGCGACGGCCACCAGGACCATGACCACCAGGTGCGAGGCGAACACGCCTCGCCAGCCGAAGGCGTCCACCAGCAGCCCGGCGGTCGACGGACCGAGAGCCAGCCCGGCGCCGGCCGCCGAACCGAGGATGGCGAACGCCCTGGCCTGCGCCGCGCCCTCGAACGTGGTGGCGAGGATTGCCGACCCGGCCGTCATGACTGCGGCCGCGCCGACCCCGGCCAGCGCCCGGGCCGCATCCAGCACGATGATGTCGGACGTCAGCACACTCACCGCGCTCGACAGGCTGAACAGGGTGAGGCCGGCGACGAACAGCCGCTTGCGACCCAGGATGTCGGCGGCCGAACCGCATGCCAGCATGGAACACGCGAAGGCCAGGTTGTAGGAGTTGACCACCCACTGCAACGGAGCGTACCCGGCGTGCAGGTCGACACCGATCCGCGGCAGGGCGACGGACGTGCCGGTCAGGGAGGCCGGCAGGGTCAGCACGGCCAGGCAGACCGCGATCAGAACAATCACCGGGCGGCCGCGGCCGCCCACGGAAGGCGCATTCATGGCAGAGGTCCTTGTTCCCAGAACTGGTGGGGCCGAGTAGGGCGAAAAGAACGGAGGGGACGGGTGGCGCGGAGAAGGACGCGCGRCCGGGTCAGGCCGCCGGTCGGCCGACGGCCGCGCAGGAGAAGCTGAAGCCACCGCCGGCGCCGATCACCAGGGCGAACTCGCCCGGGGCGAGCAGGTCCTGTTCGACGATCGCGGCGAGGTTCGCCCCCATGTCGCCCGCGCCCAGATGCCCGGTCTCCGCGCCGAGGTCCACGATCTTGGCGGTGGTGGCGTTCTCAACGGCCGGGTGATAGGTCTCCTGCCGCACCTTGAGACCGACCCGGGGCAGGGCGATGAGGCGCAGCCGCGGATCGTCGGAGGTGAGGCCGCTGTCGGCGAGGCAGTCCGCGATGATGCGACGGAGCGTCGCGTGCACGTCCCGGAAAAAGCCGGCGGTGCCGACGTCCTCCATGAAGGCCTTCTTCGTCCGCCTCACGTCCACTCGCTCGCTGAGCCACCGGCTCGCCGGGGTGAAGGGGTCGCGACCGCGGTGCAGCCCCTCAGCGGCGGAGACCGCCCCGCTGGCCAGACCGAGCAGCGTCAGCTCGTCCACCGCGTCGTCCCGCTCGTGCAGGAGCATGGCCGTCGCGCCGTCACCGTAGAAGACTCCGTAGTCACCGCTCCAGCGGTCGAATCCCTCGTCGCGGAAACAGTCGGCCGTCGTCACCAGCGCGGCGCCGGTCGTGCTGTCGGCGAGCAGGCGGGCGCAGGCCGCCTCCAGGGCGACCCCTCCGCCGTTGCACATGACCTGGATGCCCAGCGGGACGCTGCGGCGGGCACCGAGCTGATCGGCGATGTAGTGCGCGGGCGACCAGAAGTCGTGCCCCTGGTGATGGATCCAGGCGTGCGCGCTGAAACCGAGGCGGCTTCCGTCCCAGCCGGCGGCGTACAGCGCCGCCCGCGCGGCCCGGACCGCCATTTCCGGCGCCGCGACATCCCGCGCGACCGGTACCCGGATGACGGCGGTGTTCGCCAGGTCCTGTTCGCTGATGTGGCCCTGGCCGATCGCGTCTCGGGCGGACACGGTCGCGTCGGGCAACCACGCTCGGACCGCTCGGAGACCGAACCCCGATCTGAGGTACATCATGCCTTCCCATTGCCTCGTGTCGGAATGCCGGGAAGAAGGTCCCAGCCGCGCTCGGCCGCATGGGCGAGRAGAACCGGGTCCTGTCCGACCACGCCGGCGTGGCCCACGGCCGCGAGCATCGGCAGGTCCGAGGAGTGATCGCCGTAGGCGACGCAGAGCCGCCCGTCGACGCCGAACTCGGCGAGCAACGCCCGGGCCGCGGTGGCCTTGCCCTCACCGATGACGGTGCGGACCACCCGGCCGGTGTACCGGCCGGCACGGACTTCGGGGACCGTACCGAGCACCTGATCCGCCCCGAGGTGTTCCGCGATCGGGTCCAGGCAGGCCGAGAACGATCCCGACACCAGGACGATGATCGTCCCGGCGGCCTGGAGTCGGCGCAGCACCCGCACCAGCTCGCCGTGGAAGAGCGAGCCCCCCACCATCTCCTGTTGGAACCACCGCCGGCCGCTTGCGGCCACCTCGGTCTCCCGCTGGCCAGCGAAGACCTCGTAATAGAGCCGGTTGGTCTCCCCGCGTGGCACCCCGTCGGCCGCGAGCCGGTGCAACCGGTCCGCGATCTGCCGGTACCGGTCCGGCGCGCCGAGGTGGAACTCCAGAAAACTGAGCATCCCCTTGACGGTGATGAGTGTTTCGTCGACGTCGAAGAACGCGATCCGGGCGGGATCGATGCCCATGGCGACTCAGTACCTGGTGCCGACGGCCGCCGGCACCGCGTCGAGATCCGCCAGGTCTTCGCCGCTCAGGACCAGGTCCGTCGCCGCCACGTTCTCCCGCAGGTAGCGAGGGTTCTTTGTGCCGGGAATGGGGACGACCTGACTGCCGTGGGCCAGCGTCCAGGCGATGGCCACCTGCGCCGGCGTCGCGGAGTGACGCTCCGCCACCTYGCGGACGACATCAACGATGCGCTGGTTCGTCACGATCGCGGGTCCGCGGAACCGCGGGTTGGTCGCCCGGAAATCGGAGTCCTCGAAACGGTCGACGTGCAGGGTACCGGTGAGGAAGCCGCGGCCCAGCGGGGCGAACGGCACGAAGCTCACCTCGTTGTCGGCGCACCATCGGACGACGTCGCTCGCCTTGTCCGGCCCGAGCGGGTCCCGCGTCCACAGGGACAGCTCCGACTGGATCGCGGTGACCGGGTGGATCGCGTGYGCCTCGACGGCCTGCGCCACGCTGACCTCGGAAAGGCCGAGGAAACGCACTTTGCCCTCGGCGACCAGCTCKGCCATCGCCCCCCAGGTGTCCGCGAGCGGGACGGCCGAGTCGACGCGGTGCAGGTAATACAGGTCGATGACTTCGGTGCCAAGCCGGCGCAGGCTCGCCTCGATCGCCGTGCGCAGATAGGCKGGCGACCCGTCGAGATGTGACCTCCGGGCAGCCAGGTCCTCGATCACGATGCCGAACTTCGTGGCGACGACCACGTCCTCGCGCCGACCGACGGCGGCCCGGCCGAGCAGCTCCTCGTTGTGGCCGGCACCATAGATGTCCGCGGTATCGAGCAGGGTCACGCCGAGGTCGACGGCTTCCCGGATCACCTCGACCGAACGGTTGTCGTCGAGTTCGGACTCCTTGTAGAGCCAGCTCATCCCCATGCAGCCCAGGCCGATCCCGCCGACCTCGACCCCGGTTGCGCCGAGTTTCCGTACCTGCATCCCACGTTCTCCTTTCGGACTCAGGCGGCGAGGAGCACCAGCGCCGCGTTGTGACCGCCGAATCCCAGCGAGGTGCTCAGCGCCACATCGAGGGACGCGGTCGTCGCCGTGCCGGCGACGACCGTCAGGTCGACCGCGGGATCCAGGTCGGTGAGATTCGCCGTCGGCGGGACGGCGCCGTGGCGCAGCGCCAACGCGGTGAGACCGGCCTCGATGGAGCCGGCTGCGGCCAGGGCGTGGCCAGTCACCCCCTTGGTCGACGTCACCAGGGGACGCTCGCCGAGGGTCCGGCGCAGCGCCCTGGCCTCGGTGACGTCGTTGAGCGGCGTCGACGTGCCGTGCGCGTTGACATGGTCGACGTCGTCGCCGGCGATCCCCGCGTCTCGCAGAGCCGCCCGCACCGCCCGCTCGATGCCCGCCCCGGCCGGATCAGGCGCAGTCGCGTGGTACGCGTCCGACGAGGCTCCAAATCCGCTGACCAGGGCGTGGACGTCGGCCCCGCGGGCGCGGGCGTCGGCGGGCCGCTCAAGAACGAGGATCCCAGCGCCCTCACCGGCGACGAACCCGTCCCGGGCCACGTCGAACGGGCGCGACGCGGCGGCCGGGTCGTCACGCCGGGCCGACAGCGCGCCCATCCGCTGCAGGCCGGTGATCGCACCCGCGGACAGGGCCGACTCGGCACCGCCGGCTATCACGACGTCGCAGGTGTCGGACCGCAGCAGGTCCCKGGCGAGACCTACGGCGGTGGAGCCGGACGCACAGGCCGTCGCCGTGACCAGACTTGGGCCGAGCGCCTGGCAGTCGATCGCCACGCAGCCCGCGACCATGTTCGCCATCCCCATAGGGATCATCAACGGCGAGACGTCCTCCGGCGCGCCTTCGACGAGAGAGCGGTGCTGCCGTTCCCAGGTGTCGGTGCCGCCAAGCGAGTTGCCGATCACCACGCCGACGCGCGCGCCGTCCCACGTCCCCGGGTCCAGCCGGGCATCGGCGATCGCCTGGCGAGCGGCCACGATCGCAAGCTGGACGAACCGGTCGAGCCGCCAGGCCATGGCTCGGCCCAGCAGCTTCGTCCCGTCGAAGTCCGGCACCCGGCAGGAGAAGTCGACCGGGAGACCGGCCAGGGCCGGGTCCCGCGCCGCCGTGGACACCCCGGAACACACCCGCTCCCAGGTGGCGTCCGTCCCGATGCCRGCGGCGCTGACCAGGCCCAGACCGGTGATCGCGGCGTCGAACCGGGCCGGCGAGGAACCGGTCACACCCGGCTCCCCTTCGCCTCGACCAGCCTGGCGGTCTCGGCCAGGGTGGTGCCGGTCTGCAGGGCGTCGTCGTCGAGCGACACCCCGAGCTCCTTCCTGATGATCAGGAGGAACTCGATCAGACCGAGAGAGTCGAGCATCAGCTGCTCGTAGGTGCTGTCGGGCGTGACGCCCTCGGCGACGACACCGAGCCGGGACACGAGCAGGTCGGTGAGCGTTCCTTCCAGCGCGTTCATGATGTTCTCCGATCAGCGGGCCGCAGCCGGTACGGGCAGCGCGGCGGGAAGGGGCGGACRAGTCGGGAGCGGGAGCCCGGGCAGCGGCTCGACGGACAGGGACGGGAGCGTCAGCCCCGCGGCTCCCCAGGTGAGGCCGCCACCGAATCCGCAGAGCATGACCTGGTCATCCGGTTGCAGGTGACCGGAGACGACGCCGTCGACCAGGGCGAGTGGGATGGACGCCGCAACCGTGTTCGCGACCCGGTCGAGGTTCACCACCAGCCGTTCCACGGGAATCCCGAGCTCGAGTGCGACGGCGTGCAGGATGCGGACGTTCGCCTGATGCGCGATGACACGGTCGATCTCGCCGACCGACCAGCCGACGCGCTCGGCCACCTTCCCCGCGGACTCGCTCATCCGGATCACGGCGTTGCGGAAGACGGAGCGCCCCTGCATGTCGAAGAAGTAGTCGTCCTCCGGCGCGAGCAGCCCCATCGAGCGCTGCTCGGAGCCACCGGCCGGCACCGTGATGAGGTCGGCCTGGGAACCGTCGCTCCCGAGGTCGAATCCGAGGATCGCACCCCGCTCACCGGCCTCGCCGGCCCGCAGGACGACGGCGCCGGCACCGTCACCGAAGATCGCCCTGGTGGTGCGGTCCCGCGGGTTGAGGATGGTGGAGAACGAGTCGGCCCCGATGACCAACGCGGTGTCGACCGATCCGCTTGCGATCATCGTCGCGGACGTGGCCAGCGCGTAGACGAAACCACTGCACACCGCCGCGATGTCGAAGGCCGGTGCCTCCCCGAGCCCGAGCCTGCTGGCGACTTCGGGAGCCGTCGCCGGACAGGGGTGATCCGGCGTGCTGGTCGCCAGCACCACCAGGTCCACCCTCGACCGGTCGGCGGACCTCAGCGCGCGCCGCCCCGCCTCGATCGCGATACCCGACGTTGCCATGCCCGCGTCGACGACGAACCGCTGGCGGATTCCGGTTCGCGTCCTGATCCATTCATCGGTCGTGTCCAGTTCCTCGGCGAGCTGGTCGTTGGTCACCAGCCGGGGCGGCACCCAACCGCCCAGCCCGGACAGCACCGCGGCGCGGGCCGTCAAGGTAGGATCCCGCGTGTCGTACCGGCACCTTCTCGCGTCGAAAGTCGGCCGAAATCCTGTTCGACACCGGTCCGTGTGGTCATTACCGTCATTGCCGATTTCCCCTTCCAGCGGAGAGGATGTAGTCGTCGCGCATGGCCTCGCGGCGCCGGATGCGGCACGCCCGACCAGGCACTGTGGACAGCGACGACGTTAGCCGCGCGATCTTTCATCCCACTGACGGACTCCTTGCGGCCATCAATGCGGGGTATTATGCAGAATTTCGCCTCGACTCCCGCAGCGGAGTGCTACGGTCAGCCCGCGTGTAAAGAAGCAATTCTCGCGGATGGTTCAGGACCACGTCGGGGTGTCAAAACTCGGGCACCCGCGTTGACCGGGGGTTTTAGGCGGCTCGTTCATATTCGTTGATCAAGCCGCCGAGGACGGGCCGGCGCTTGATCCGTTCCTGGGTCAGGTCCGCGACGGGGTGATCGGGCTGTGGTGGTTGAAGGTCGCGGCCACGATGGGGTCGTCGTCTGTTGTAGTTCCGTGCGTACTCGGCCAGGGCAACGCGAAGGTGYCGCTCACCGAAGATCAGCATCCGGTCGGTGACCTCGGTCCGGACCGTGCGGATGAACCGTTCCGCGTAGGCGTTCGCCCGCAGGGTTCGGGGTGGGATCTTGACGGTGGTGATGCCGGCGTCGGTGAACGTGGTGCCTTCATACTGTTCATCTCGCTGTGATCGTTTGGGTTGTGGAGTTGACTTTCACGGTGCGGGCGGCGCGGTGGAGGCAGGCGGTTTCCACCTGGTCGTTCCAGGGGATGKCGACCCGGCCAGCGTTGAGGCGGTAGGCGGTCAGGTAGCCGCGGCGGATCCAGTAGTAGACCTGCGCGGTGGGGATACCGAGCCTGGTGGCGGCCTGCTGGACGCTGATGTCTCCGTGTGCGGTGGCGGCGTGCGGGAGGGGCCGGCTGCCCGGGCCGGTCGGGCCGGATCCGGGATGTGCGATCCGCGTGCGGCAGGCGGCCTCGGCCTGCGGGTTCCACGGGAGGCTCAGGCACCCGCTCGGGGTGCGCCGCGCGGTCAGCTGGCCGATACGGATGCGGTAGTAGACGACGTCGTCGGGCACGCCGAGCCGGGTGGCGGCCTCGTGGACGGTGACGTCGCCGGGCAGGACCTCACGGGGGCCGGGGGTGCGGGGGATGAGGTGGCCGGAGGCGTCGATCTGGCGGCGACAGGCGGCCTCGACCTGGGCGTTCCAGGGGATGCACCAGCGTCCGGAGAGATCCTTGCGGCCGGCCAGCCGGTCGTGGGTGAGCCAGTAGTAGACGGCGTTGGCGGTGATCCCGAGGGTCGCCGCGACCTGGTCGACGGAGATCTCCCCGTCCCGGAACGGACACCGGCCGGGGATGTGGAAGGCGTGGCGGACCCAGGCGACGGCCGCTTCGTCGTAGGGACGGCCGGTTGCGGTGGTCAGCCCGGCGTCGGCGAGTGCGGTGACGATCTCGGCGTCGGAATGGTCCGGGCCGAGCCGGGCGATCAGCTGGCGGGCCGGGGCCGGGGTCCTGCGCACCTGTGGCGAGGTGGCCGGTCTGCGCAGGGCGAGTTCGTCGGTGGCGCCGGTGTGCCAGCGCACCCCAAGCCGGGCGCGGGCCCGGTCGGTCTCGGGCAGCAGGGTGACGTCCGAGATGAGGGTGCGCAGCAGCCGCTTGCGGTCCCGGTCCCGGGTGTGCGGGTTGTGCCAGAGTCCGGGCAGGTCCGCGGCCAGTGCGCGCAGGCCGTCCCGGTCCGGCAGCGCCGGCCTGCGCTCCCGGACAGCGGCCAGGGCGGCCTCGGCTTCGGCCAAGGCGGACAGTCTGGCTTCCCAGCGGGTCTCCAGGGTGCGGGCGACCAGCCGGTTCTCCGGCTCCACCGCGCCCAACGCCCGCTCGGCGCGGTCGGCGTCGTAGCGGGCGCGTTCCACGGCCAGCTCGGCCGCGCGGTGGGCGCGGGTGTGCCGGGAGGTGACCTCGTCCGCGGCGGCCAGGGCTTGTTCGATCTGCCCCGGCGACACCGTGGCCAGTAGCAGGCCGGCCACCGCGTCGTCGACGACGTCGGCGCGGATCGACCGGCAGGTGGGCGTGGCCTCGTGGTCGGCGCGCGACGACGAGCAGCCGTAGGCCRCCCGCCCCTGTGGGTAGTAGCGGGTGGTCATCGGCCGCCCGCACGACCCGCAGAACATGATCCCCTGGCACAGGGCCAGGCCCTCCCGCGCCGGGCGGGCCCCCTGGTGGGTGCAGTTGGCCGAAAGCCTCGCCTCGATGGCCACATACTCCTCCCAGCTGATGTAGCTCTCGTGGTGGCCGTGGCGCACCACGGGCCACTGCTCGCGCGGGCGCAGCCGCAYCCCGGTGTGCACGGTGCCGTCCGGGCGCACCGTCCGGCAGGTGGCGTACCGGCCGTAGACGTAGGTGCCCGCATAGCACGGGTTGGACAGCACCCCCAGCGCCCGGGAGTGCGTCAGCCGGCCCCATCGCAACTGCCCGGCCCAGATCCCCCCATAGGCCCGCAGCGGGAACCGCCGCCGAACGAACGCGGCCACCACCTGGAACGCCGAGCCGCCCGCGGCGAACGCGGCGAAGACGTCCCGGATGGCCCCCTGCACCTCCTGATCCGGGTCGATCACGCAGACACCCTCGTCGTCGTAGACGTAGCCGACCGGCAGCGGGAAACGCAGCTCGCCGCGTTCGGCCGCGGCCCGTTTCGCGCCCTGCAGCCGGCCCGTCAGCAGGTGCAGCTCACACTCGGACATACTGCCCTTCAGCCCGAGCAGGAGGCGGTCGTTGATGTCCGCGAGATCGTAGACACCGTCGGCGTCCACCAGCAGCGCATCCGTCAGACGGGCCAACTCCAGCAGGCGGGCGAAGTCCGCCGACGAGCGGGCCAGCCGGGACACCTCCAACCCGAAGATCGCCCCGACCTCGCCCAGACACACCTGGGCCACCAGGTCGCGGAAGCCCTCGCGGTCGGCACCGAACGTCCCCGACACCCCCAGGTCCGCGTCGATCACCCGCACGTTCTCGCGGTCCCAGCCCAGCTCCACGGCCGTGTCCACCAGGCCGTACTGCCGCACCGTGGAGGCGGTGTTGTCCCGCACCTGCACCAGCGTCGACTGCCGCAGGTAGACCACCGCCACCCGGGACCGATGCGACGCGGTGATCTTCGACAGCCCGTTCACAGCGACCCTCCAGCACCGCCTCGACCATGTTCGCCAGCACCATCACCTGCTCGCGCCACACCCCCAGCCCCGCCATGGCCCCTCGATCCCGGCCCCGCCGGGGCCTCGCACGCCACCTCCCCGCTGTCCTCCCCCTGCCCCGCCCCGACGCGCTCACCCCGGCGCAGCAGGGCATCGGCCAGCGCCCGTGCAGCACCCAGCTGCTCCACCGACAGCCGTAGGGTCATCGGGGCCTCCCCACGATCCGTCCACGCCTGCGGCAACGTCACCGTCCGGCTCACATCACGCACGCAGACAAACACCAGCCCACCACCCCGGCGCTTGACATACAAAATCTCCAGACGCCGGCCAGCAAACGCGTGAAACGGATGGGTCACCGTTAGAAAACCCAAAGACGGCCTGGGCAATTCAGCACTATGCCCTGACCGTCGGAACTCCCAGCATCCGCTGACCGCCCCCAGGCTTCGGGATCATCACCTGGCGGACCGGCGCAGGTCGGTAACTCCCCGCGTCCAACGCCTCCCGCACCACCGGCCAGTGAACAACCAGCCACGGCCGCAACTCGGCCGTGGTCATCCCGTCCACCCCCGGCGCGCCACGATTGGCCTCGACACGCCGCAACGCCACCGACAGGTTCTCCCGTGACCACAGGCCACCTGCCGGCCCGGAAACGGACTCGCCAATGCGCGCCGACCCGTAGCTACGCCCACCGTGGTCTCCGACGGATGCACCGTCTCCTCCCACAACGGCCCCTGGATCGGGGGGCGGCGATCCCCGCGACTGGCGCGAGCAACACTCCCTCGTCCGCTCATCCCAACGTTCGGCCCTTCCCAGCCACCCACAAGATCCCGGCTGGTACTACGGCCACTGCTGACTTCTGCCACAGTCCACGCAGGCCCCATGTGTGCTACGCGCGGACGCACGGATCACGGTGCGGGCAGACCTCCCCGGATAAGAACAGCCGCTGTCCCCCTACGCCCGCGTTTACGCCCCGGCCTTCTTGGCGGTGACGGGCTTCACCATCGCGTGCTGGCTCACCCGACCGAAACGCCTCCTACGCGGTTCGTGTCCCTCGGTGCAGGGGTCTCGCCTCGGGCTTCCTCCCGCCCCCACCTCACGATGACGCCGTTGCCTCCAGCTCAGGGTTGGCACCGCCGCATCCCCCAGAGGACTTCCACCTCCAAACGACTGCCCATGCCGGGCGCACCACGACGACAGCCCTGGGCGGACGAGAGATCGTCCACCCGGGGCTGGTCGCTGCCGAGGAAGAGCACCGGGTCAGTGGCGCGCATCCTCCCCCCGCGGCTGTTTCGGGACGGCCGGCGCGAGCTGATGCCCGCGCCCAGGGAGGAACRCCGCGGGGATCAGCGCTATCAGGGCGAACCCGGCCGCCCACCAGAACGTGTGACTGAACGCGGTGATCAGGCCGGTCTGGCCTCCCCCGCCGTGCGTGGCGATCTGTCGGGCGAKGATGAGCGAGACGATCGACGCGCCGAACGAGCCGCCGACCTGGAGCACGATTCGGGTGGCCCCGCTCGCGTGYGGGACCTGCGCGCGGTCCAGCCCCTGGAAGGCCGAGGTCATCACCGCGATGCTCACCGTGCTGATACCGCAGCCGAAGACCAGCAGGAAGGCGGCCATGAACAGCACCTGGGTGTGGCTGCCGACCTGAGTGAAGCCGATGATCGGCAGCGCGATCAGGACGATGCCGACCAGCACAAGAGGTCTCGAGCCCGTGCGGTCGGCCAGTTTGCCCACCGTGCTCCGGGCGARCATCGCCCCCACCCCCTGAGCCACTAGGAGCAGGCCCGCCGACAGCGCGGAGTAGCCGCGGGCCTGCTGGAGGAAGAGGGGAACCAGCAGCGTTCCACCGAACAGCGACAGGCCCGACAGGAACAGCAGGGCGCAGGCGGCGCTGAAGGCACGCACCTGGAAGAGCCGGACGTCGATGATCGGGTTGGCGACGCGCCCGCGCAGCACGTGCACGACGAACGCGACGAGCAACGCCAGCCCGAGAACGAGCGGGATGATCACCGGAAGGCCGAACTCGCGGCGGCTGCTRAACTGGGACAGGGCCAGCAGGATGCCCGCGATGCCGGGCGAGAGCAGGGCCAGGCCCACCGCGTCCAGAGGGTCACCGGGCCGCGCGCTGGTGGGTTCGAGACCCCGCCAGGCGAGCAACATACCGACCAGGCAGACGGGAATGTTGATCAGGAAGATCCACCGCCAGGTGGTGTTGCCGACGATCAGACCGCCGAGCACCGGCCCAAGTATGGGCGCGATCACGGCGGGCATGCTCACCGCGGACATCAGCCGCCCGGTGCGGCGCCCGCCAGCCGCCTGCAGAAGCAGCGTCTGCAGCACCGGCAGCACCATGCCGCTCGCGGTGCCCTGGACCACCCGGAAGGCGATCAGGCTGCCGATGTTCCACGCCACCCCGGCCAGCGCCGAGCCGACCAGGAACAGGACGAGCGACATCATCCAGGTCTGCCTGCCGCCGAAGCGGGCGACGGCCCATCCCGCCAGCGGGATCGACATCCCCATGGCGAGCAGGTAGCTCGTGCTGACCCACTGGACGGCGGAGACCGTGGTGTGCAGGTCGTGCACGATGGTGTTCAGCGCGACGTTGACGATCGTGGTGTCCAGCAGCGGCGCCATCGCACCGATGATCAGCACGGCGATCAGCCTGCGCAGCGCCGGATCCAGCCGGTCGGATTCGTCCGCTACCGCTGCGGGCGTACTCACGGTACTCACGGCGACGTCACTCCTCGGTCTGCTCGAGCCCGGTCGGTCGCCGGCGCGGCCCGGCGGGGCTGGCCCCGCCGGGCCGCGCCGTCCTGCTGCTCCCGCGCGCAGCGGCTAGCCGAGCGCCTCGAGCGAGGCGCCGAACTGCTTGAGCACACCCGCGACCTGGGCGCCACGCAGCACGTTCGTGTAATCCGTGTAGTGGACGATCTTGCCGTGACGAACGCGGATGATGCCGATGGACGACGGCAGGTGGAACGACTCGTTGGTCGCGAGCACCCGGCCGTCGACGAGAAACTGCGCGGTCGCCTCCTCACCGTCGGCGCCCAGGTGGATGACCACGGAGACCTTGTCGAACGCGAGCAGGCTGCGCGTCGGGTTGTCCGCGTTCAGGTGCTCGCTGACCGCGGCGAAGCCCTCCCACCGCGACTGCTGCCCGGCGAGCACGAACGGCGTCTCGTAGACCGCGTCCTCGGCGAACTGGGCAATGAAGATGTCCTTGCGGCCGGTCTCCATCGCGTTCGCGAGCCGCTCGATCACCTCATGAGTGGTGGCAGCCGCGTACTCCGTCGTCTCGGGCACGAAACTCCTCCTTGGGAAGAAAATCAGCAGGTAGGCTGTAGGAAGAACCGGAGAGATCTATCCGTTTTGGGGAACATACAGCGAGGTTTCTCCGGATGTCAAGGCGACCGACGAGGTGGTGGACGAGCATGCGAACGACACCGTCAGCGGCCGCCCGCGCGGCCGGTGGAGGAGCTCCGCCGGCCCGTCGGGCCGACGCGCTACGCAACCGGACGCTGCTGCTGCGGGTCGCGGACGAGCTGCTGGCCAGCGCGGGGACGTCGGTGTCGTTCGACCAGATCGCGAAGCGGGCCGGTGTCGGCGTCGGAACCGTCTACCGGCATTTCCCCACCCGCGAGGACCTGTTCGGCACCGTCATCGTCGCCGGGATGCGCCGCCTGACCCTGCAGGCCAGAGCACTCGCCACGGCGGAGGACCCACGGGCCGCCTTCTTCCGCTTCTTCTACCAAATGGTGGAACAGACGGTGATCAACAAGGCGCTCTGCGAGGCGTTCGACTCCACCTCCGACCCACGCTTCGCGCCCGATCAGCGGTCCGCCGCGGCGTTCGACGCCGCGTTGGATGTCCTGAGCAGCCGGGCCAAGGCCGTCGGCGCCCTGCGCACCGACATGACCGTCGCCGAGATCCGGCTCCTGGCGGTGGGGGCCGCCGTCACCGCGCGGGAACGCCAGACGACGGACTTCTCCTGGCGCATCGTGACGCTCATCGCCGGTGCGCTGCGGCCGGACGAGACCCTGGAGCCGCTGCCGCCCCCCGCCGTAACGAAACAGCCAGACCCTCCGGCCGACCGTAACGAAACGGAGAGCCGGGACTCCGCGCGTTGCGCGCTGTGCGGTCGGCCGATCTCCGCCCGGGCCACCGGCCGTCCCGCGCGCTACTGCGGGGCCGCCTGCCGACAGCAGGCCCACCGGCACCGAGCCAGTGCCCGGCGCGCCATCGCCACGGCACCCGTCAGCGTCGCGGCCGCCGCCGACGCCCCGGTCCGAAGCCGTCACGCCACCGGCCCGCAGGAAAAGACTTCCTGACGGGGGCGGCTGGCTGCGCGTTCCGAGCCCGGTGACTTTGGCGCTGCTTTGCGTCGCCGCCGAAGAATGAGGCGGCATCGCACGACATCAGCGGGTCCTGCCGGTTCGTCGTCCACGCCGCCGTGCCATGGGCCCGACCAGCCCCAGCCACGGGCGGACGCGCCGCCCCACTGGGCCGCCCGCGCTCCCGGTGATGTCGGCTGACCGAGTCTGCGAGGTCCCATGACACACACCGAAACACCGACATCCTCTGCCGAGGCGCCGCCCTTCCCACAGGCGCGGACCTGCCCATACGCGCCTCCGGAAGGCGTGCTACGCCTCGCCGAGCAGGGCCCGCTCAACCGGGTCCGCCTCTACGACGGTCGAGAGGTCTGGCTGGTCTCGGGTTACTCCCAGGCCCGCACGCTGCTCTCAGTGGGCGTTCTGCACGCTTTCGTCGGGCCTCAGCTTGAGTTGATCTCTGGGGTGGCCGGTGGGTCGGGCTGGGGCAGGACGAACAGGCCGGGATCGGGCTCGGTGAGAACACCCCGCTCTACCAGCCGTTTCAGCCGGGCCCGCATGCTCTCGACATGCCGGGGCTCGGTGCCGCCACCCAGCGCCCGGCACACGTCCTTGGCGTGCAGCCCGTTCCCGCCCCGGGTGAACACGGCCAGCACCTCCCGATACCCCGGCGGCAGCGGCTCGGCCGGTGCGGCGTCGTTCTCGGCGGCCAGGTCCAGCACCGTCTCCCGGGTGATCTCCAACCGTTCCAGGGCACGTTCAGCGGCGGCGAGCTGCCCGGTGAGCCGGGCGATCTCCTCCCGCAGCTCCTCGACGGCCCGCCCGGCGCGGGCCCGCCGAGCCTCGATCTGTTCCAGCACCTCCCGCACCGGCACTCCGCTCGTCATTCCCGACACTCCCGCCGGTCAGACCGGCGGGTCACGCCAGGTC
>NZ_MOMD01000071.1:0-31338 GCF_001983015.1 Frankia sp. CcI156 | reverse complement strand
ATCGTCGTGTCGGAACGCCGGGCACCTCTCCCGGTCGCCTCGATCGCCCCATCAACCGCGTCCCGCGAGACGAACGACGTCAGGACCCCCAACGARATCCAGTCCGTCAGCTGGCTACCCGTGTCCGTCACAGCCCAGGATCATGCCGTCAACCCGGCAGATCCACCCGAACCGACACACCACAGCCAGCCAAGATCCAAATAGTGGAAGTGGCATTGCCGGTAGCCCACGTCACCGCAGAAATGCCCCCGGCAGACGGCGTCGGGGGCCTTCATCGTATGCCCGCTATAGCCGCAGAGAACCATGCTGGCGTGTTGAACCGTCTTCCCGACGTATCCCCCCCATGGCCGACTCTGGACCGTTGGCGGGGTCGAGCGTGAAGGGGCCGAAGAGACAGTGGGAGTGCCGCCGTSAGGGAAGCGCCGTCATCGTGCGGGGAAGCGCCTCCTGTGGCAGGACGCGGCGTCGTCGGGGGCCGATGCAAAAGCCAGTGGCCCGGAGCGTCGGTGGTACCAGGGCGCTGACCTGCGACGCTGTGATATGCACGGTCGATGCCAGCGATCACTGGTCCACATTGACCAGTCCACTATGACTACCCCCGCTGGGCATCGCACCTGCACAGCGATCTTGAATGGCAACATGGTTGTCACATCGCGGGTGACGGCGGGGACGCGGCTACCGGACCCGCGACGAAGCACTTCTATTCTTGTTCTATCGTCCAGTAGAGTTCGCCGGCGCCATCCGCGTCGTGGGCGAGAGCATGCTCGTTGAGCGCTTCCACCCAGTCCTGTCCCTGAGGCCACAGCATCCGGACCTGGCTGGTGTAGCTCGCTATGGCGGCGTACTTCCGTGACCATGATTCAGGGGCTGGTGCTCGAACTATGGGTGTGCCCGCGACGTCCGGGCGCTCTGCCGTTGCCTCCGCAGCGTATGGGAGATCCTCCCAGGTCTCGGCCGCGATTCCAAGTCTGCCGGCCACGCTGAGGGCTGCGTCTCGTGTGGCACGGTGGTCCACGTGATGGCCGATTCCCGCGCAGGTCAGGATGCGGGTGGGTCGTAGCCGGTGGCACCGCGTCTCGATGGCTGCCTCAAGGGACGACCGTAGGTTGGGTTCGGCTGGAAGCGAGGTGTCGAACATCGCTTGGCCGTGGGTGCAGTGCCAGGCGCGGTCCGGCCGGCGTCGGTAGATCGCGTCGTGGAAGTCTGCGTGGTGGGCGTGTGCCCCCAGAATGGTGAGGGCAGCAGCGTCCTCGCCGCGCCGTATCTCGAAGGCGGTGCCGTTATGCGGCAGGCCACAGCGGTCGTGAAAATCCCGTGCCACCGGAGACAGGTCGTTGTCGGCGGGGAAACCCGCGAACAAGGTCAGGACGTGGATCTCCGTCCCGGCGCTTGCCAGCTCCGCGATCCACGCGCCTGCRGACAGCGCGGCGTCGTCGAGATGCGGAGAGACGATCAGCTGCGTGCCGTCGACACCGGTCACGCTGGCTTCCCCGCACGTTGCGGAGCATCTTTCCCGTCGAAGGCAAGATCGTAGCCGTCGGCGACTGCTCGGCACATCCGGTCGAGCGTGAAATTCCGCGTATAGTGCTGGCGCCCGAGCTTGGCGAGCGCGCGTGCCTTTTCTCCATTGCCGAGGAGGTCGAGAACCGCCGCGGACAAGGCCGTGGTGTCGCGCCGAGGAATCAGGACACCGGCGTTCCCGAAGTCGAGCAGGTGGGCGACGTCTCCGACGTCGGTAGCGACCACAGGTACTTCATGGGCCATGGCTTCCACAACCGTGCGTGGCGAGCCTTCGATGTCGGAGGGTTGCACCATGACGTCGAGCGCGGCGTAGATCGAGGTCGTGTCGTCCACGAGGCCGGTGAAGGTCACTCGCTGGTCGAGACCGAGTGCGACGGCGATGCTTCGGAGATGCGGCAGTTCGCTTCCTCCGCCAACGACAAGGAAATGCGCGGCAGGGCTGGCCGCCGCCACGGATCGAGCTGCCTCAAGAAAGAGGTCGAGTCTCTTCTCCTGGGACAGGCGGCCAACCGTCCCGGCCAGAAAGCAGTCTGGCGGGACGCCGAGTGTGCGCCGCAGGTGCTGACGGTTCCGGCGCAGGTCTTCCAGGCGCGAAGGGTCCGGCGGGTCGATGCCGTTGTGGACGACGATGCTGGCGGTCCGGCCCGGATGGTCGAGCTGGTGGACATGCCGGTGGGCTGTGGCGAAGGCGATGGCGGCAACGCGACCGCTGCGGCGGTCCAACGCGGACTTCAGGTGAAGCCATCGCGTCGTCTCGATCCAGCCGTGCGCCGTGACCGCGGCCGGGATGCGTCGCCACGTGCCGGTCAGCAGCCGCATGGACGCGAGGAGGTAGTTGGCCTCGTAGCCGTGGGCGTGGACGAGCGCGACGCCGTGTCTGCGGGGCAGCTCCGCCAGGCAGCGGATACCATGCGGTGGCGGCGTGGTGACGACGGGCAGACCCGCCTCACTCAGCAGGCCGAGATAGTGAGCGGTAGCTCGCGGGGCCAGGATCAGCGGTTGCCAGCTTCCTGCCCGGCGCTGCGCGACGGCGAGGTCGCGGACGTGAAGGTCGGCTCCGCCGACCGCTCCGGCCTTCTGCGGAACGATGACGTGCAGGACCCGGCGCGCTCCGCTGCTCATCAGGGTGTGACAGCCAGGTCGGGACGGCGGGTGACACCGGCCCACGAATCCCATACTCGGGCCAGCGCATCGGCGGCCTGGTCCCAGGTGGGCAGCAGTCGCACCGCGTCCTGTGCGCATTCCTGCTGGGACCGGCGGATCTCGGCCGACGCGAGAAGGCTCAGGCAGGACTGGGCGATCGAAGAGGCGTCGTCTCGAACGAGGACCGCTCCTGCTGGTAGCTCGCCGAGGCCCTGGACGCCCACCGATGTCGTGACGACTGCCCGTCCCCGGCTGAGGGCTTCCAGGACCTTGACCTTCACGCCCCCGCCGATACGGAGAGGGCAGACGACGACCTGTGCGGCGTCCAGCCATCCGGTGAGGTCGGGCACCGGGCCAGTGACCCTCACCCGCGGGTCGACACGAGCGGCCTCGACAAGCCATGTCGGCGGACCGGAGCCGGTGAAGGTGAGGGTCGTCGAAGGGCGGCTCGCCGTCACTGCCGGGAAAATCGCGGTAAGCAGCCATCTGGCCGCAYCCTGGCTTGGCGGGTAGGCAAAGTTCMCGACGAACAACAGGTCGCTGACTGCCGCGTCCCTGTCCGCGCATGGGACGGGTGCGGCGTGTAGGTGATCGGCTCCGTTCGGCAGATGGTGGACCGTGGCGAACGGCGCGTGCCGACGGATCACGGCGCAGTCCTCGGGGGTGATCGCTCCGACGGCCGCCGCCGTCCGCCAGGCAAGGCGCTCCGTGTCCTGCGTCAGCGTGGCGGCGCTGCGCAGTCGTCGGCGTTCCCGGCCGCTGGTCGCGAGGTCTGCCTGCTGCCAGAGAAGAGACGATTCGATGTTGTGTTCGACGACCAGGGCACGCGAGCGGGCCGGGGGCGGGAGCAGTCCGAGCAGGTAATGCCCTTCCACGTGAACCAGACAGTCCTGGTGGCGCGACCACCAGGAAGCGAGGTGAGCACGCGCACTGGCGGACCGATGCCGTCTGACATGCGGGCTGAGACGCGGGCGAGGCGACTGGTGCGCCGCGAAGACCTGCGCGCGAATTCCCCGGACAAGAGCCTCGTCGACCGCGCGGCGGTCAGCCTCCGGAACCTTCGAGATCGCGACAAGATCGATATCGAATCGGTGGGCAAGCCGCTCCAGGAGCTGGGCTTCGCGTAGCCGCCCGCCACTGGACGCTGGCCACGGGAGGTGATGGGTGAGGAAGAGCACCCGTTGGTCCCGGCCACCGCCCACCATCCATCCCCCGTCACAACCTGACTACCCTTGGCATCAGGACGGGAGGATCGTAGCATCCGGGTGATATGGATCTGATCCGTTTTCCTGACCCACATCCGGACAATCTCGCCGCGGCGCTGGCCCGCGTCAGCCCTGACGATCAGGTAGTCGACGTCGGCGGATGGTGGAAGCCACTCAACCGCGCTGACCACGTGGTGGACCTGTTGCCGTACGACACCCGCGCGGGCGGCGGTCGCCTGGGCCCTGGACCCGAGCGGTACGACACCTCGACGTGGCACCAGTTCGACATCTGCGACACCCCCTGGCCGTTCGACGACAAGTCGTTCGACTTCGCCTTCTGCGGACAGACCCTGGAGGACGTTCGCGACCCGATCGCAGTGTGCCGAGAGCTGAGCAGGGTGGCCCGCCGCGGTTACGTCGAAGTTCCATCTGTGTGGATCGAGTGCACCTTCGACGTGGACGTCGGACCGCTGACACCGCGGTATCCCGGATACGAGAAGCACCGCTGGCTGGTGTTCCACGAGGACGACGAGCTGCTGTTCGTCCCCAAGCAGGTGTGGCTGTCGCTCGTCGAGTTCGTCCCGGCTCCGGTGGCCACCACGTGGCGTTCCGACCAGCGGATCTGGACCACTCCCGTGCATTGGGAGAACGAGATCCGAGGGCGGGAGCTGGCGTTCTCCGGCCAGGAACAGATCATTCCTTTGCTCCGCGACTACTTCGGCCGCTTCGACTACAGCCCGTTCCAGTCAGCCCGTGATTGACGTCACGACGTGCACGACGCTCGCGGAGGCCACCGCCTACGCTCCGGTCTGGGAGGAGATGCCGGCCGACGGTGCCAGCGGCATCTTCACCTCGCCGGCCTGGTGCCTCGCCGCCTGGCGGTTCTTTCCCGATCTCGGCTCGCCTCGGCTGCTGGTCGCCAACTCCACCGAGAGCGGTCCGCTCGGGATTCTGCCGCTGACGGCCGGCGCGAACGGACTGACCTGGGCGGGGAGCCCACTCGGGGACGAGCACGACGTCCGGTTACGGCCGGAGTCACCGCACGCCGGGCCAGCCGTGGCACGGCTCGTCCAGGAGATCGTCTCGCGGTCGCCGTCGACGGCGTCGGTTCTCCTGACCGACGTCCGGCCTGCCGGTGTCCTGGTCGATTTCGCGCCGAACCGACCCGGCACTCCTGCGCCGGTCCTGCACCTGCGCGAACCGGACTCGGCGTGGGGCTCGCTGGCGTGCATACCCGGCTGGTCTCGGGGCCGTTGGCGGGAACTGCGCCGGCTGCGCCGCGCCTGCGAGCGGTCCGGCCCTCTCACCATGACCAGGATCACCGAACCCGTCCAGCTCCACGACGCGATCCCCGACTTCGTCGCCGCCCGGCTCGCCGCCTGGCGGACGCGCGGCAGGTTCGACGAACTCCCGGTGATGGACCGCCACCCTCGTTTCCCCGAGTTCCTCGCCACCGCCGCCAGCGGGCTCGCCCGGACCGGCCGCTGCCTGCTTGCCCAGCTTCTGTACCTGGACCGCCCCATCGCGCAGGCCCTGTACTTCCGGCTGGGCTCGGCCGACCTGCTCTACATGAGCACTTTCGACCCGGAGTTCGCCGGCTACTGCCCGAGCCACCAGCTTCTCGCCGAAGCAGCCGCCGCCGCGATCCAGGAAGGAGTCAGCCTGATCGAGATGGGGCGGGGTGACGAGCCGTACAAGTTCGATCTTGGCGCTTCCCCTCGGCATCTCCGCGAAGTTCTGGCCCCGGGATGAGGGCTCACCGACCTGCGACAGATCATTGGTAGGTTGGGGGTCATGGCCGGTCACCGTGAAAGGACGCGGCACCCGGCAGAGTCTCGTCCGGGTGTCCCCGGGTTCCTCGCTGCCACCCTGYCCGGCCTGGGCGGGCTCCTGTCGTCCGAGATCACCGACCATCCGGACCTGGACCCCGACGACAAGCCCGGCTTCGACGGACGCGCCGACATCGTCCGTTTCCAGGCACGCCGAGGAGCCCAGTGGGAGCTGTCTGATCTCAGGCTCGCCGAGGACGTGTTCACCACGATCGGCGAAGCGGACGGCAACGCAGGGCCTCGTCAGGTTGCCGCGGCGCTCGTCACCCGTACCGGCCTGGAACGGGCACTGTCGGTTTGGGCCCGGTTCGTCCGCCACCTTGGCTCCRCGATGACCTATCGCGTGATCACCAGGGTCCTGGACGAACGCCGTTTCAAGCGGACCGAACTACGCCGTGCCGTCACTGACACGATCGCCACGCATCGGCCGCGGTGGCGCCCTGCCGACCCGGCGGAGTTGGAGATCTGGGTACTCGAATACCGCAAGGGCCACTTCCTCGCCGGCCTGCGGCTGTCCGACCGGCGGATGCGACAACACGGCGAGGGCAGGGAAAGCGAACGTCACGGGGCACTGCGCCCAGTCGTCGCCGCCGCGATGGTCCGCCTGGCTGGGCAGAACCCCGGCGAACTGTTGGACCCCTGCTGCGGGTCAGGAACGATCATCCGCGAAGCGCTCGACCTCGGCTGGCAGGCGCGTGGCTCGGACGTCGACCCGGAGGCGGTCGACATCGCCAGCACGAACCTCCCGGGAATCCGCCTGGAGCAGGCGGACGCGCTGAAGCTGCCGCATCCCGACGGCGGTTTCGATGCTGTCGTGAGCAACCTCCCGTTCGGGAAACAGTTCACGGTTGACGGGGACCCGCATGCCTGGCTGCGTGACGCGCTGCGCGAGTTCGCCCGGATCACCCGTCCCGGCGGACGGGTCGTCGTCCTCGTGCCACCACCGGTACCCAGGAACCCGCGCGGGCTGACCCTCCTTGGCGCCCATCCGCTGCGTCTGCTCGGCACACCCACCAGGATCTGGGCCTACGGCCGCTCGGAGGACGCCAGGAACTCCGATCTGGAGGATTCACCCACCACAACGGCGACGATGTAGGTGCCACATCAGGTCACCTTCGTGACGACCGGCGTTGCCGCACCTGGAGCGGTCAGCAGCCGCGTTGCCGCGCTACGGGCAGGTCTGATCCTTCGCGGCTGGCACGTCGATGTGCTTGACGTGCCACCGGCGCGGCGGTCGCCGATCCAAGCCGTCGTGGATCGCCTGCCGCCGTCAGTCGGCCAGGCGCTGGAGCAGGCGGGTATCGAGGGCGACGTGCGGCCAGCCGTGGCTTGGCGCTCGCTGCCAGCGCTGCGAGCTGTGCGCCACGGCGTGGTTGTCGTCTCCGTCCCCCCGTTCTCCCTCCTCGCCGCCGCGACGTTGATCCGCCGCGGTCTGCTCGTTGTCGTGGACTACCGCGATCCGTGGAGCGCCCGAGCGCACCCCCCTGCGCTGGCGCGGATCACCGGAGCTCTGGAAAGCGTCGCCCTCCGACGGGCCCGTGCCGTGACCTTCGCGGGAGGCCCTGCCTTCGGGCGCCTGCTCGCCGCACGGTTGGAAGTGCCAAACGACAAGATTTTTTCGGTTCCGAACGGGTTCGATCCCGCCGACCTGGCCGGCGTGCCGCAACCGATGGCAGACCGGCGCCGTGACGGCACACCGCTCGATCTCGTCTTCGGCGGCTACTGGTATGGACGCAACGGGCCTGGCATCCTCGCCACCGCGCTCGACCGCGTCGGACCGGAGACCGCCACGCTCACCGTCGTTGGGGACGCAGCCGCCACCATCGCTGTCCGGGCGGCCCGCGAACCYGCCATCTCCCGCCCCGCGCTCTACGCAAGACTCGCCCGCGCGGATGCCGCGGTCATCACCCTCGACCACGCCAGCGCCGTGGAGTCACGTATCCCGGCCAAGGCGTATGACTGCCTTGCCGTTGGCATTCCGGTCATCGCGATCTGCCCGTCCGGAGCGGCACTCCTGGCGATCCCGGGTGCCGCCCGTTTCCACCACATCGTCCACGATGACGTGGATGGCCTGGTCGCGCTTCTGCGGGCCGCCTGCGCGGACCGGTCGTTGCTGCGTCCTGGTACTCAGGGCAGTGGACCGACGCGCGACGCCGGAGCGGGCTCGCTCGACAAACTGCTACGGGAGATCGTCTCCTGACCGATGAGAACACCTTCTCCCGTCCGACTGCGCCCAAGAGCTGCTGTCGCACGCGATGCCGTCGGTGCGGCCCCTCTGTAGCATGGCCTTACTCCACTCGCTGTTCTACAGCGGGCGCCTACGGCCGCTCGAACTCTCCGTCCTTCGCACCGCCGAGAAACGCATCCCATTCGCCCGGAGTGAAGATCAGAACAGGTCCGCCCTGGTTTTTGGAGTCACGCACAGCGACTAGCCCGGCGTCTAGGAAGGCGACCTCAACGCACTGGCCGTTGCCGCCGCTGTAGCTGCTCTTGCGCCACACTGCTGCGGAGAGATCCACCTGCTGCACGGTCCGCACCTTCTCACTCCTTGCCCTCCGCTGCCAGGCTGGCGATCAGGCTCGTCGAGTCGTCAGGGCTGAGTGCCACGGCAGCGAGGTTGTCAAAGGACAATCTATACCGCCGGATGTCGGCCTCGGCCTCCAGAAACAGGTCACCGGCCATGCTCTCGACGTAGATGATCTCAGGGTCGGCCGAGTTCGGGAAGTCCATGAGCACGAACGACCCGAGCATGCCGGCGTGCGCGCCGGCCGCGTACGGGATGACCTGGACCGTGATGTGCGGCTCGCCGGCAGCCTCGGTGATCCTGGCCAGTTGCCGATGCATGACCTTCGGCCCGCCGACCTGGCGGTGAACAGCGGYCTCGTCAACGACGGCCCACAGGCGCAACGGGTCCTCCTTGGCCAGCAGGGCCTGGCGTTCCATTCGGGCTTGGACACGCTGGTCGATCTCGGTCTGGCTGGCCATGGGTAGGTTGCCGCGGATGACGGCACGCGCGTAGTCCTCGGTCTGGAGCAGGCCGGGGATGAACAGGGACTCGTAGTTGCGGACGGTGCGGGCTTCGGCCTCGAAGCTGATGTAGGCGGTGTAGTGCTCCGGCAGCTCGGCGTGGTAGGGCCGTAGCCAGCCCTGTGCGTCGGCTTCTCGGGACAGGGCGAGGAGGTCGGCGCGCTGCTGGTCAGTAACGCCGTACATGTTGAGYAGCGCGATCATCGTGCGGCGCTGGRGGCGGGAGCTGGCGGTGGCGGTCTCGTGCCGGTAGAGCGTGGCAGGGTTGATCCCGGTCTCCTCGGAGACCTGCTCCCGGGTGAGACCAGCGGCTTCGCGTAGGCGGCGCAGCTCGAACGCCAGCCGACGGGACCGCACCGTCGGCGGTGCCTGACGTTGCCTCGGCACAGAGTGCTCCTCTCGCTTCCAGGCGGCGCTCTGCCCCCTGTGACCTGCTACCCCACAGCCTTCCGCAAAGGATGCCCATGCATACCTTGCAAAACAGCATGATGCGGGGGCATGCTACGGGACAGTACATCGCCACGATCCGTGGCAATCAGGGGCCTCGCCTCCAGACGCGCGTGGCCCGGCGAGATGACAGGGGGCGACGCGGGTGGACGTCGGTCAACAGGCGGCGCGGCCTGCCCTCCACACAATCCGCTGTCCCCGCCGGAGGAACCGCCGCAAGGCAAGGCCCGGTGGGGACAGCGCCAAGCCAGCGACAACGGGGCGGGGAGATCTTGTGTGTGATGTTGTGGCCGGACTGCGGCCGGGCACGATCAGGGGCTCAGCGTGAACGCCGACCCGTCGCCCGTGATCCGGGTAGCCGTGGCGCACTTCCCGTCGATCGCTGCCGCTGTTCCCGACGCTCGCGCGAGCACGGTCCGCACGCTCACGGCCTGGTCGGTCGACGCGGACACCGTTGACGTGGCCGAACTCGTCGCGTGCGAGTTGGCCTCCAACGCTGTGAAGACCAGCCACCCGGATGGCGGCGTCGCGCTGCGGCTGACCGTCTGCTACGCAGTGTTGACCGTGGAGATGTGGGACGCCAGCACGGCCCCACCCGTCTTGACTGTCGCGCAGCCGGACCAGGAGAACGGGCGCGGCCTCGCGCTGGTGGACGCGGTCAGCCTGCGATGGGCCTGGTATCTGGGCCGGACCGGCGGGAAGGTGGTCTGGGCACAGCTCCCGGCCGCGACGCCAACCGTCCCCACCGGCAGCACCGCGGCGTTGCCGACCCGTGCACCTGCGCCCGTACCAGCCCCCGCCGCCCCCGTCACCTTCCGCAACGATCCGGCCACCCTACAACGGGTCATCGACCGTCTACGCGGCCTCGATGACTGGCACCGCCCATCCCCCAGGCATGGCAGGACCGACTGGCACCACACCGGCACCCGCCACCGCGGCATCCAGCCGGAGGCGACCCGCCGATGACGATCGTCCGCTCTGCCGTGCCTGAGCACCTGCGACCTGTGGTGCTGCTGGCCGGGATGCGCAAGCTGGTACCAGCCGACCAGATCGCGCAGGTACTCGGTCTGTTCGTCCCCCCGATCGATCCGGCCTCCCGCCGATGGGCCGCGCTCTGCGACGCCCTGGACGCCTACGACCACGCCGAGCGGGTCGGGGCCGGTCACCTCACAGCCGCCCGTCACCAGGTTGACGCGGCGGCCTCGGCCGTTCTCGGTCTCGCCGACCCTTACCCCACACAGCGCACACCCAGCCAGCACGAAGGAGCACCCATGACACTTGACAGCCTCCACCATCCCGCGACCAGCGACGACGGACAGACCGACCCACGACCGCCCGCCACTGCGCCCGGACCAGCGGAACCACTCACGGCGTTCGTTGCCCGGCAGGCACCACGCCTGTTTGCGCTCGTCGACGACGGTGCCGACCACGACGACTCCCCGATCCTCGCGTGGGGGCTCGACTGCCGCGACCATGTCAACGTCGTGAGCCCGGACGGCAACCTGTGGGCCAGCTTCTCCAGCATCGACCGCGCGCATGCGACGTACGCGTTTCTGGCCCCCTCCGTCGAGATCGTCTGGCGTGTCCCAGGCYGCCACGAGTGACAGCCGGGAGAGTGCACGGGAGGGCGACGRCAAACCCCCTGCCTGTCGGGTGGCCGTACCGGTCTCCGTGCCGGTCCCCCATCTGAGCGGCTACCCGGYGGTGCCTGCTGGCGCAGGTCGCACGCCCGCTGGTACTATCCGAGCACAGCCCGACTCGTACCTCTACAGGTCACGTGTTCACATCTGGACGGCCGTGGCCCCGGCCGCTGGGCACCGACGCGCGACAGCCTCCCACATGTCCGCTAAGCCCCATTTAATGGAATTGTCMGGCATCCTGTCTGTCCGCCCACCGGATCCCCCACCGGATCGCCCATCGGACTACCCATAAAGATGGGCGGGTCCGAAATATCGCGCTGGCGCAGGTCACAGCACCTTTCACACCCACCCAAGCACTCCGCGACTTAAATACCCAACGGGTACTGTTCAAAGTATAAATGCGGGCCGCGGATACGCGACGTGGCCCCTTTCCGTGCCGTTCTCCGGAGGCAGGACGACTCGCGCGTCTTACGGGCATCCGATAGCCCTGACGGTCGGCCTTCCCTGACAGCGACATCTGGCACGGACGGCATGCGGCCCGCAGAGGGTGCCAGCAGGACCACAGAGAACCCTTTTCCTCTGTGATCTCACTCACATACCCGGGCCGCTTTTGCGAGGAAATGTCCTGATTGATGCGTGTCCTAACCGATGCCCTGTGCGCGGCCCCAACGGAGACCCTAACGGCGTACCTGCTTAGCKGGTACACCCGGACTGGCGCATCGGTGCAGATCAGCGGACATCTGACCCGTACCCAAGTGGGCCAAGACTCAGTGCCATTACCGGCATCGTATCTAATCATGGTCATGGGCGGGAGTGGYCGGCGGAATGCGCGCGCTTGGCAGAAACGGATGGCGCGGTTAGCGTTTATACGCCGAATTCCTCCCGCCCGTTCTGTGTGAGGTGCCGTGGTCGATCCGTCCCGCCTCCGCCGTCCTGCCTCCGCCGATTCGCACGACAAGCCAGCACAGACCGGGGACGGGCCACCGCAGACCGGCACGGCGGGCACGGACAGAGACGACCTCACAGCGGCGCCGGACGCCAGCGGGCCGACGCTCCACTCTGCCGCCAGGACACGCGACGCCCACGATGCCGAATCGGACGGCGATGACGCCGACGCGGTAGCGCGCTGGATGGCCGAGACGCTCGCCGAGGCCCCGCCCGTCCCGCCAGCGGTCGCCACCCTCATCGCGGGCGTGCTCGTCCGGCGACCACCCGCCGCCTGATCTCCCGAGCAAGGGACCGCCGTCGCCCATATGCCCAGAACACCGCGCCCTGCGCGCCCACCGGCGCCTACGGCCGATACGCGAATACCACTTGCCATGTGTGACCAAGGGGTGGTGCCGGCGGTGCTGACGTACCGTCCGGTTCCGCTGAGCATCGCCAACGATGCGCGGGCGTGTGGCTCGGCTTCGTCACCCTTGCCGAGATAGCCGAGTACCACCGCATTGAAAGCTTCGCTGGACTCTTCGTCGATCGGTGAAGGTCCTGGCAGGCGGTTGCCGGTCCAGACATGATCATTCATGGTCCGCAAGGCGGTTAGTGCTTCGTCTTCGCGGCTGGTGATGGCGTAGGCGCGGGCCTGTGCGCAGGCGAGGAGCGGGACGATATAGGGGTGCGCCTGCGGCTGGGCCTGGGCGGCGATGTCCGCAGCGGTCTCGAACTCGCGGGCGAAGAAGGCCACGGCGGAGCGCATGGCGGCAACCGATCCGGCAAGTASTGGGTTACCGGCTGCCTGGGCGTGTTGAGCGGCGAGGACGAAGARCGTCAACGCGCCGTCGTCATCGCCCATGTCGAAGGCGAGTCGACCACGGTAGAAGGCGTATTGGCCGGCGAGGAGTTCGAGGTCGCGACGGTCGGTGCCGGTGACTCTGGTTTCCAACCGGGCTTCCGCATCGTCCCACGCCTGTTCGACGGGTCCGAGTAGATCCGCGTGCGGTGTCGTGGAGTAGATCCGGGTGAGGCGTTGGATGCCCTGGTGGAGCTGGGCGACACTGAGGGGGTCCGGGGTGGACGCGGCGATGGCGCGGGAGATCTGCGCGGCGCGGCTGGTGGCGCCAGTCGTGGCGGTGCTGGCGGCAAGAAGGATGCCGGTGCCGAGTAGGTCACGGCGGCGCGACGGACTCACCTCCTCGCGGGGCGGCCCGCTGCCGGGCTCCGCCTGAGCGGGAACCATGACGGGACGTGATGGTCGTAGTGGACGCTTCCGTGCTCGCCAACGCCCTCGTCTACGCCGACGCCCGACTCGCCCGCACCGCCACCYGCTACTGCACCATCCACCTCGTCGAATAGGCGCGTGTCTCACGTCGGGTATTGCTCTAAGGGCTAAGCACAGACGAGCAACCGAACCGGCGCCAGCGGCCCGCGGTACGCACCGGGACGCAGGTGCAATGGAATGGCAGCTGCCACCATGCCGCATTGATCGTTTTCGTCTATCGTCGCGGAACATGAACAGCGGCCACGAGCATGAGCTCCCCGCCCAAGGGCACGGGCACGGCGGGCACCCGCGCGGCGGACGGCATGACCACCACGCGAGCGGGCGGTGGACGCGGCTTCGTCACGGCCTGTCAGACCTGGCCGGAGGGCACAGCCACGACCCGGCGGACCAGATCGACGACGCGTTGGAAGCCGACACCGCCGGCCGCCGCGCCCTCCTGATCAGCCTGGCCGGTCTCGGGCTGACCGCCGCCCCGCAAGYCGCCGTCGTGGCACTGTCCGGATCGGTCGCGCTCCTCGGCGACACCCTGCACAACGTCRCCGACGCGCTCACCGCGGTCCCCCTGCTCATCGCCTTCACCGTGGCACGCCGCCCGGCCACCGCCCGGTTTACCTACGGCTACGGCCGCGCCGAGGACCTCGCCGGCCTCGCCGTCCTCGCGATGATCGCCCTGTCGAGTGCGCTCACCGCCTGGGCCGCGATCGACCGCCTCCTGCACCCCCAGCGCGTCGGCCATCTGGGAGCGGTCGCCGTGGCCGGGCTCGTCGGCTTCCTCGGCAACGAGATCGTCGCCCGCTACCGCATCAGGATCGGCCATCAGATCGGCTCCGCCGCCCTCGTCGCCGACGGCCTAYACGCCCGCACCGACAGTCTCACCAGCCTCGCGGTGCTCCTCGGCGCGGCCGGTGTCGCGGTGGGCTGGCACTGGGCCGACCCCGCCATCGGCCTGGCGATCACCCTGGCGATCCTCGGAGTCCTGCGCTCCGCCGCTCGCGTCGTCGGGGCCCGGCTCATGGACGCCGTCGACCCCGCCGTGGTCGCCGAAGCCACCAGGGCGCTCCTGCACACCGAGGGCATCGAGGCCGTCCGCGAACTGCGGCTGCGCTGGATCGGCCACACCCTGCGCGCCGAAGCCGACGTCACCGTCGATGCGAACCTGACCCTGACCGCCGCTCACGACCTCGCCCACGCCGCCGAAGCCCACCTGCTGCGCCGCATCCGCCGCCTGTCCGCCGCTACCATCCACACCAGCCCCACCCACCACCACGCCGCCACGACGGTCCCCTAAGCCGCACCGCCGATCATGCTCGGTCACGGCGCCGCCGGATCGGTGCCCCGTGCCCAGCTCAGTGCCCCGTGCCCAGCTCAGTGCCCCATGCTCAGCCCGCCGTCCACGGGGATCAGCGCACCGTTGATGTAACCGGCCTGCGGGGAGGCGAGGAAGGCGACGAGGGCTGYGACGTCCTCGGCCTCACCCATGCGGCCACCGGGGACGCCGGCGGTGAGCTGCTCCCGCTGCGCCTCGGTCAGCGCGTCGGTCATGTCGGTCCGGATCGGCCCCGGAGCGACCACGTTCGAGGTGATGTTGCGCGGAGCCAGCTCGCGGGCGAGGGAACGGGCGAAGCCGATCAGGCCGGCCTTGGACGCCRCGTAGTTGGACTGGCCGGGGCCGCCGACGGAGGCGACGACGGAGGAGATGAAGATGAGCCGACCACGACGCAGCCGCATCATCGGCCGGGAGGCACGCTTGGCCACCCGGTAGGCACCGAGCAGGTTCGTGTCCACGACCTCCTGGAACGCGTCCTCGCTCATCGTCGCCAGCAGGGTGTCCCGCACGATCCCGGCGTTGGACACCACGATCTCCACCGGCCCGAGCTCGGCTTCGATCTCCGTGAACGCCTTGTCGACGCTCTCACTGTTGGCGACATCCAGACGGACGCCCAGCATCCCCGCGGGGGCGGTGCCCCCGCGGCTGGCGACCGCGACCCGCTCACCCGCGGCCGTCAGGGCGGCGGCGCAGGCGGCGCCGATCCCCCGATTACCACCTGTTACCAGTGCGACACGACCCTCATTTGCGCCCATGGGTCGGATGGTAGCGGCCACCGCGTCGAATCCCGGTGTCCGCCGACGATGAGGCCTCAACCGCCGGCCGGCATCGGCTCGGCCACCCTCGCGGTCCTCCCTGGTGTCGCCCCGAACCGGTCACGCGGACCGATCGCACGGGCGGGACGATCCGGGGGGACGATGCGCACATGCGTCTGATGATCCGAGTTCAGCCGGGCGCCGGGCGGACCGCGGTGGGCGGCCGGCGCGAGGACCCGCTGCACGGCCCGCTGCTGATCGTCCGGGTCACCGAGCCTGCCGTCGACGGCCGGGCCACCGAAGCCGCCCTGCGGGCCCTGTGCGCGGCGCTGCGGGTGCGCCGGGGAGATGTCCGGCTGGTCCGCGGCGCGACCGGCCGGGTCAAGGCCGTCGAGGTCGAGGTGGCAGCGGTCGACGAGCCCGCGCTCCGGATCCGGATCGACGAGCTCGGCCGGGACGGCTGACCGCCGGGGCGGCAAGTCCCGCCGCGGCAGTCCTGGCAGGGCGGTTCCGGCATCACCGGGCTGACGCACGACGGCCAACGCCACCGCGATGGAACGCGGATGCTGAAATGGTACGGCCACCGTGGTGAAGGTGGGATACCGACGCGGACACACCATGTGACGGCGACGGGCGCCGCCGATCCGGCCGGCGGCGCAACCTCCGACCGGCACCGCACCACCGCGCGTCCGGACTTTGGGAGGTCGGAGTCGTGGGACGTAGGCCGGTCATGCGCAGGCCCGATGTCAGACCGGTGGAGGCGGCGCACACGCGCTCCGGCCGGGGGGATATGATCATTACACCAGACGACGCCGCGGGGCCGGTCCCGGCCCGGTCCGTGGATCCGCCCGTGCCGGGGACCGACGGTCGGGTCACCCACGACGACCGGGCCGAGGGCGGCGGTCCGCCGGGAGACGCCAGCCCCCCGACCGGACCGACGAACGGAGACGACGTCGTGGGAACCCAGACCTCGCCGACCGCGGCCCGGGCCATCCCGGGGCCCCCAGACCCGGCCATGCCAGACCCGGCCATGCCGGGGCCGCCCGGTGGCGTACTCGACCTCGCCGCGCTGGCCGCCGTGGAACGGCGGCTGCGGAGCGTCGCGGCCCGGATCATCGACGGGGACGAACGCGCCGGGCAGCGGCCCGCGGTCGCCGCCGAGTCGGAACGGGCGGCCGTGGCCTCGGTGTCGAGCATCGCCACGGTGCTGTGGTTCGACGCCCTGCGCGCCGAGGACCGCGTCAGTGTGACTCCACGCGCCGCCCCGCTGATCCATGCCGTTCATCACGTCCTGGCGCACGCCAGGCCGACGGCCGAGAAGACGGCAGCCGAGAAGACCACGGCCGCATCGCCCGTCCCCGCCGTCTACCGGCTCCCCCACGTCCGGCCGGGTGAGATCCGTCCGAACGGGGTCCGTTCCGGGCCCGATGGTCGGCCGTTGCGTGCCCTCGGCGCCGGCAACATCGGACCGAGCGGGACGGTCTGGGCGGCGTTGGCACGCCGTTATGCCGGGGAACGCTTCGACCGGACTCCCCGGGGTCGGCAGATCTGTCTGATCGACTACTCCGAGCTGCACGACCCGACCGTCTGGGAAACGATCACCGATGAGCGGGTCGCTCATCTCGGCGAGCTGTTCTGGGTGGTGACGGTGTCCGGCTCCGCGCCGACCGGACCGGTCGGCGGCATCGGCAAGCCCGCCCGCGCGGCGCGCATGTTCGAAGCCGCCGGTTGGCAGGTGCTCACCGTCCGATACGGACGCGTCCTCGAAGCGCTCTTCCGGGCTCCCGGCGGTCACGCGCTTCGCAACCGCCTCGACCAGCTCCCGATGGGCGAGTACCGCGCGCTGCTGCAGGCCCACGGAGCCGACCTGCGCCGCCGGCTCGCCGGTCCCGGTGCGTCCGGCGCCGGCATCAGCCGCCTGCTGGACACCCTCACCGATGACGAGATCCATGCCTGCCTGCGCGATCTCGGTGGCCACGACCTTCCCCTGCTGATCGACGCCTTCGACGAAGTCGCGGCGGACCGGCCCACGGTCCTGTTCGCCTACACCAGCGACGAGCTCGCCCGGGAGGAGCGCTCCCACGACGAACAGACCCACGGCGAACAGACCGCCGACCACGCGTCCGCGGCCCCGTCCGCCGGACCGGGCACGCCGCCGGCCGCCGGCGGTGGCACCCGCCCGGTCCTCCGGCCGGGAGACGACGCCGCGGCCCACCGCCTCGCCCGGCACGTCGCCGGTTACCTGGACCGGGTGCCGGTGCCGCTCGGCGCGGCACCACCCGTGCCGACCGACTCCGACCACCGCTTCCCGGCGTGGATCTCCACCCAGGAGGCATTCGGCGGGATGTTGCGGGACCTACCCCGGCTCGCGCCCCAGGCAGCCACCGCGGTGCTGACCATCAGTACGCGCAACGCCGACCCCGTCCTCGCCGGCTGGCTGGCCGCGGCGGACCGGACCGATGGGKAACAACCGGGCCGGCACGTGGCCGGAGGCCTGTCGGCCACGGCCTTCGGCGGGGTGCTGGCCTCGCTGGGAGTGGCCTGGAGCCGCCAGGGTCTGCCGCTGCTGCCCATCGGAGTCGCCGACGAGGTGGCGGCCGGACGGGTACTGCCCGGCTGGATGGCCGGCGCCACCGCGGACGCCCGATCGATGCTCGCCGTGGCGGACACCGGTCTCGACCCGGTCGTCCGCAACCTGGCCTGGAACGGTGGCAACGTCGTCCCCGCCCCGGTGGCCGCGACCTGGGAACCGGCCTTCGCGCACGATCTCGCCTGGTGCCTGCTGGCCGGCCTCGGCGGGCTGGCCCGCCTCGACGGCACCTCCTGTGTGATCCGGCTCTCCGCCCGCCAGGTCGATCAGCGCCTCGCCGAGGTCCCCGTGGACGCGCTGGAACGGCACCGACGCCGGGCCCTGGTCCTCGCCGGGGGGTACCGGCTCCACGAGGGCGGTCCCGACGCCGCGCTCACCCTCGTCGGGGTGGGTGCGGTCATGCCGGAGGTGCTGCACGCCGCAGCGGAGCTACGCGCCGGCCTCGGCCGGGAGATCACGGCCGTGTGCGTGACCTCCCCGAACGCGATGTTCCACGCGCTGCAGGCCCGGCGCGGGTTGGCCGAGGGTTCCGACGCCCTGCTCACCGAGGTGTTCCCCGCGGACCGGCGCACCCCGATCGTGACGGTGGTCGACGGGGACCCCCGTGCCCTGAGTTTCCTCGCCGGCGTCCACGGAGATCCCATCTCCGCCCTCGGTTCGAGCGCGCCGCTGCCGGAGGCCTCCGGGCCGCCGGGAGGGCCACCGGGAGGGCCACCGGGGGACACCGACCCGGGCTCATCGGCCTCCGGCGCCGGCGGCCACGCCGGTAGCGGCAGCCTTGCCCGGCGGGACACGGCCTCGTCGCGGGACCACCGTCGCCGCCCACCGGTGGAGCTGGACACGATCGTCGGAACGGCCCTGGACCTGCTGGACGAGACGGCAGGCTGATCCGGGCCAGGGACCCCACCGTACCCGGATCCCGGGACCCCGGCCGCGCCCGGACCCCGACGGCCCGCCGTGCTCAGATCCCGACGGCGTGCACGCCGCCGTCGACGTGGACGATCTCGCCGGTGGTGGCCGGGAACCAGTCCGAGAGCAGCGCCACGCAGGCCTGGGCGGCCGGCGTGGTGTCGTGGACGCTCCAGCCGAGCGGCGCCCGGCCGTCCCAGACCTCCTCGAACTGGYTGAAGCCCGGGATGCTCTTGGCCGCCATGGTCCGCAGCGGGCCGGCCGCGACGAGGTTCACCCGCACGCCCCGGGGTCCCAGATCACGGGCGAGGTAGCGGGTGGCGGAGGCGAGGCCGGCCTTCGCCACGCCCATCCAGTCGTACGACGGCCAGGCGACGGACGCGTCGAAGTCCAGGCCGACGATCGACGCCTTCTCGGCGAACAACGGCAGGGCGGCCCGGGTGAGCGACGCCAGCGACCAGGTGGAGATCTGCAGGGCGGTGCCGACCTCGGACCAGGCCGCCTCGACGAACGGCTTCCCACCGAGCACCGATTCGGGCGCGAACCCGATCGCGTGCAGCACGCCGTCCAGGCCGTCAACATGTTCGAGYACCTGTCCGGCCAGCCCCGCGAGATGCTCTTCGTCGGTGACGTCCAGCTCGACGACGGGCGCCAGGGTGGGCAGTCTCTTGGCGATGCGGCGGGTCAGCGACAACCCCCGCCCGAATCCGCTGAGGACCACCGCCGCACCCTGCTCCTGGGCGATGCGGGCGACGCTGAATGCGATCGAGGCTTCCGTGAGAACACCGGTGACGAGAACGCGCTTACCTTCGAGAAGTCCGCTCATGGGCTGCATACTCCCAAACATCGCCGTCCCGGTAGCGACACCGCTGCCGGGAAGTCGTCCCCGCCGTCAGCGGCGGATGCCGTCGCCCGCAGCCCGTCCACCGTTGCCCGCCCACCACCCGCCCGCTCGGCGCTAGGGCGACCGGGCGGCCTGCAGCCGCCGAGCCGTGCGGATCACCGGTTCGACGAACCGGGCCGCCAGCGGGCCGAGGACGGCCATCAGCAGCACGTAACAGGCGGCAAGCGGGCCCAGCCGGGGTTCGAGGCCGGCCGCCACCGCGAGGCCCGCGATGACGATCGAGAACTCGCCGCGTGCGACGAGGGCGGCCCCGGCCCGGAACCGGCCCATGGTCCCGATTCCCGCCGAGCGGGCGGCCCACCATCCCGTCATGACCTTTGTCGCGACTCCGGCGATCGCGAGCAGGGACCCGGTGAGCAGCGCCGGAGGGATCTCAGCGGGATCGGTCTGCATGCCGAAGAAGACGAAGAAGACCGCCGCGAACAGATCGCGCAGCGGCCGCAGGACCTCCTCTGCACCCTCGGCGACTGGTCCGGACAGGGCGATGCCGACGAGGAACGCACCCACCGCGGCCGACACCTGCATACGCTGGGCGACCCCGGCGACGAACAGGGCCAGCCCCAGGGCCCGGAGCAGCAGGATCTCGTCGTTGCGGTGGGCCTTCGGGTTGAAGACCAGCCGGGTGACCTTCTCGCTGTGCCGCAGCGCGATGTAGAGCACCGCCACCAGGACTCCGAGCGCGATCGCCACGGTCAGCGATCCGCGCACGAACGTGTGATGGGCCAGCAACGCGGTGAGAACCGGCAGGTACACCGCCATGGCGAGGTCCTCGAGCACGAGGACGGACAGAACAACTGGCGTCTCCCGGTTACCGAGCCGCCCGAGGTCCCCCAGCACCTTCGCGATGATCCCCGAGGAGGAGATGGCCGTCACCCCACCCAGAACGACCGCCGCCGTCGGGCCCCAGCCGAGGAGGAACGCGGCGACGACCCCGGGGGTGGCGTTGAGCGCCAGGTCGAGCACCCCGGCCGGCGCCTGTCTGCGCAGCCCGGACAGCAGCTCGTCGGCGGTGTACTCCAGACCGAGGGTAAGCAGCAGGAGGACGACCCCGATCTCCGCGCCGACCCCGATGAACTCCTCGCTGGCACCGAGCGGCAGCAGGCCACCCCGGCCGAACGCCAGCCCACCCACCAGGTACAGGGGAATCGGTGAGACACTGATGCGCAGCGCGAGATGCCCGAGGACTCCTAGGCAAAACAGAATCCCGCCGAGCTCGAGGAAGGTCGTCGCGGTGGAGTGCACGCGGTCCCGACTGCCCTCCCTGCCCRCGTCAGCCGTTGCGGAGCAACATACCGACGGATGCGGTGTTCTCCGGCGTACCGACGACAACGACGACGTCTCCGGCCTCGAATCGGAAGTCCGGCCGCGGGGATGCGAGCACCTGCTGGTCGCGGACGACCGCGACGATGGAGGCGCCGGTGCGGGTACGGGCCTGGGTGTCCCCGAGCTCGCGGCCCACGTAGGGCGAGCCGGGCAGGATCACGATCTGCTCACCGAYGAGCCCGGCGAAGGCACGGTTGAGGTCGGCGAGCTTCTCGACGATGCGCGGGGCACCGAGCAGCTCGGAGAGCACGTCGCCCTCCTCCGGCGTCAACGCGATGGACTCACGCGAGGCGTCCGGGTCGTCCGCGTCATAGATCACGAGGTCCCGGCGCCCGTGATGATGGGACACGACTCCGAGCCGGCGGCCGCTGCGCGTCGCGAAGTCATGCCGCAGCCCGATGCCAGGCAGCGCGGTCTCCTCGATCTCCACAGCAACCTCTCCGGCGCTCCGATGGCCTGCCTTCCCACGAAGGCCCAGATGACCAGCCCCATCACACAGTAGTCAACCATCCGCGACCGCGCCTGGACGGTGTGCCCGCCCGGCCCCTACMCCACGGAGCGCGGGGATCCGCGGATCCGCGCGCTCCGTCGGCGTGTCGGCATCACGACACGTATCGGTCGAGGAGGTCGAGGAGATCCCCGCCACGATGTTCTTGCGTGACGCGTTATGACGGAAGAACGTCGCAGTAGGACAATGCCGCAGTAGAGCAGCGTCGCAGTAGAGCACCCTCTCCTCGCCCCGCCCACGATCCACTCAGGAGGGTTACCCGACGTGCTGACCCGAAGCGCCCGCCTGTTCCGCCGGATCGCCCTGACCGTACTGGGTCTCGGCGTCCTCGGCCTCGGGATCGCGATGTTGGCGCTGCCGGGTCCGGGATTCCTCGTCGTGGCGCTCGGGTTCTTCATCCTGAGTCTGGAGTACGAGTGGGCGCGCAGCCGTTTCGAGCAGGCCCGACGCAAGGCCGCCGACCTCGCCGATCAGGCGGCCGCGAACCGGTTCTCGTCGGCGTTCACGATTCTGTTCGCGCTGGGGATGATCGCTGCGGGAATCGCGTGGATCGTGGTCGACACCCTTCCCGCGTCCTCCGGGTGGTCCGGCGGAAGCCTGATCCTCAGTGGGCTCGTCATCCTGACCACCATGATCGTGAGTCTCTGGCAGACGAAGGAGGCCCGCGATGCCGGCCGGCCCACGCCCGCCGAACTCCTCGCCCGGCGGGAGCTGGAGAAGAGTCGATCCTGATGGGCGAAAATCTACTGGCCCTGGGTGACCTGATTGATTCCGAGTACGTGCGGCTGGGCGTACACACACTTGTACAGGGCCGCGCGGTCGGCGGTCGACGCCTTCGCGACGTCGTACCGCAGCGGATAGATCCGGCTGGTGGCCAGCTGGTTGCGGTCCTTCGGCAGCTGGATGGCCCTGCCCACCGAGGGGCACGCGGCGCGCACCGCGTCCTTCTGCGCCTCGGTGGCTCCCGGGGCGAAGTACACGACGGCCTCCTGTTGCGGCGRCGGCCCGTCCAACGTCGCGTAGATCCCGAAAACGATCAGGCCGATGGTGGCGAGTACCGCCACGACGACCATCGTCCGGCGCCGAGGGTCGGCCAGGTAGCGAGCGGCACGGGCGGCAGCAGGTGACGACGGTGGGGCCACGTGGTGAGTCCTGTCACATCGGGGAAGGAAATCTGGTCCGGACGACGGCTGGAGCACCGCCATGACCGGACCCCCAACGTAGTCCGCCGAGCGGGTCCGTAAGGTAAACGCCCTCATGAGGCTTAGCGACCTCCGCCACGGGTGACCGCCGGCCCGCCGCTGCGCGGCGTGCTCGTACCGGTTCACCGTCGACCGGCGGCGCTGTGCCCGCGATCGCGCCCAACGGCGGGCGACCCCGATGACATCGACCTCGATGATCATCAATTATTCGACGATCATCGATCCAGCGATGATCACAACCAGTGGACCATGGGAGCGAGGAACAGGTCGTGCCATCCCTGATCKAGGACTACGCGCTGATCGGCGACACCCACTCCGCGGCGCTCGTGTCGCGCACCGGGTCGATCGACTGGCTGTGCCTGCCCCGATTCGACTCGCCGTCGTGCTTCGCCGCCCTGCTCGGCGACTCCGAGGCGGGCCACTGGAAGATCGCTCCCGTCGAGCCGGTCCTGGGCGTCAGCCGGCGCTACCGGGGCGACACGCTGGTCCTGGAGACGGACATGACGACCGCGTCCGGCACCGTGCGCATCGTCGACGCGATGTTTCCCCGCGCAGGCACGCACACCGTGCTCCGCCTGGTCGAATGCCTCGAAGGCGCGGTCCACCTGCGATCGGAGACCCGGTTTCGCTTCGACTACGGCTCCATCGTGCCGTGGGTCCGCCGGGTGGACGAGCACACCATGTCGGCGGTGGCCGGGCCGGATGCGGTCACCCTGCGGACGACCGCCCCGATGGAGGGGCACGACATGGCCACCTACGCCGACTTCCACGTCGCCGCCGGCCAGTCGGTACCGTTCTCATTGACCTGGACCCCCTCCCATCAGACTCCCCCGCCGTCCCACGACGTCCGGCGCATGATCACCCTCACCGAGGCGTGGTGGTCGGACTGGATGGCGGGCTGCACCTACGACGGCCAGTGGCAGCCGGCCGTCCGCCGGTCGCTGATCACCCTCAAGGCGCTCACCTACGCCCCGACCGGAGGGATCGTCGCCGCCGTCACGACCTCGTTGCCGGAGCACATCGGCGGCGTGCGCAACTGGGACTACCGGTACTGCTGGCTTCGGGACGCGACGATCACGCTGCTCGCCCTGCTCGACGCCGGGTTCACCAGCGAGGCGACCGCATGGCGGGAGTGGCTGCTGCGCGCGGTCGCCGGTGACCCCTCCCGGGTACAGATCATGTACGGCGTTGCCGGGGAACGCCGGCTGCCCGAATACGAGATCCCGTGGCTACCGGGGTACGAGAACTCCGCCCCGGTGCGGGTCGGCAACGCCGCCGTCGACCAGTTCCAGCTCGACGTCTACGGCGAGGTCCTCGACGCCCTGCATGTCGCGCGGGTCGCGGTCGCCAACCGTCGCCAGACCGTGCCTGGGCTGGCGCTCCCCGGCGGGCAGACCATCACCGAGAGCCATGCGGACGACTCCTGGCCGCTGCAGACCAAGCTGATGGACTTCCTCGAGACCGGCTGGCGGAAGACCGACGAGGGCATCTGGGAGGTGCGCGGCCCCCGCCGCCACTTCGTCCACTCGAAGGTGATGGCCTGGGTCGCGGCCGACCGGGYGGTACGCGGGATCGTTGAGTCCCGGCTACCGGGCCCTGTCGACCGCTGGTCGGCGCTGCGGGACGAGATCCACGCGGAGGTCTGTACCCGTGGGTTCGACTCCGAACGCAACACCTTCACCCAGTTCTACGGCTCCAAGGAACTCGACGCGGCGCTGCTGTACATGCCGCTGGTGGGGTTCCTGCCCGCCACCGACCCCCGCGCCGTGGGAACAGTCGCCGCCATCGAGCGGGAGCTGATGGAGGACGGGTTCGTCCTGCGGTATCCGACGGCCGAGGACGGCGCGGTCGACGGACTGCCCGCGGGCGAGGGCGCCTTCCTGGCCTGCACCTTCTGGTTGGCCGACAACTACGCCCTGTCCGGGCGGGTCCACGAGGCTCAGGAACTGTTCGAACGCCTGCTGTCGTTGCGTAACGACGTCGGGCTCCTCGCGGAGGAGTACGACCCCAGGCTGGGCCGGATGACGGGCAACTTCCCGCAGGCGTTCAGCCACGTCCCCCTGGTCAACACCGCGCGGACGCTCACCGACGCGCTGCGCGGCACACCGCGCTCGCGCACCGACCGGGCCCACCCGCCCGGCCACTTCTTCGGCTGAGCCCGCGGGACACCCGACTGACTACCGGCTCGTAACATACCGTGCACGCCGATACTGGATTCGTACGATCGGCGTGATCGGGATTCACGTTTTCGACGGACGGACAGGGGACGGGCGTGGTAGGTCGCATCGYGGTGATCGGCGGTGGAATTCTCGGGCTGGCGGTCGCCCGTCGGCTCGGGCAGGTCGAACCGGGATCGGCCGTGACGGTGTTCGAGAAGGAACAGGACATCGCCCGGCATCAGACCGGCCGCAACAGCGGCGTCGTCCACGCCGGTCTCTACTACGTCCCAGGTTCGCTCAAAGCGACCCTGTGCCGCCGTGGGGTCGGGCTGCTGCGGGAGTTCTGCGCCACGCACCGCATCCGGTACGACGAGTGCGGYAAGATCGTGGTCGCCGTCGACAACAGCGAGCTCGAACGGTTGGCCGAGATCGAGAAGCGGGCGACGGCGAACGGCGTACCGCGGACCCGGATGCTCGACGCCGACGAGCTGCGGTCCGTCGAACCCCACGCCCGCGGGGTCGCCGCCCTGCACTCACCCACCACCGCCATCGTCGACTATCCCGGGGTCGCGCGGGCCCTGCGTACCGAGATCGTCGCCGCTGGCGGGGCCGTGCGCACCGGAGCCGAAGTGATCGGGGTGGAGGATCGTCCAGCCGGCGTCCACCTTCGCCTCACGGTCGCCGGAACCGCGCGCGCGCGGCCCAACGGCAATCACGAGATGGCGTCCCGCAACGGTGGCCGGGTCGCCGTCGTCTCCGAAAGCGTCGGGCCGTTCGACCTGCTGATCTCCTGTGCCGGGCTGCAGTCGGATCTGGTGGCGACACTGACCGGCGAGGACGCCTCCCCGCAGATCGTTCCCTTCCGGGGCGACTACTGGCTGCTGCGCCCCGAGCGGCGTGGCCTCGTCCATGGGCTGATCTATCCGGTTCCGGATCCGCGATATCCCTTCCTCGGTATCCATCTCACCAAGCGCATCGACGGGGAGATCCTGGTCGGGCCGAACGCGGTGCTGGCCACTGCCCGAGAGGGGTACACGGTCGGCACCGTCCAGGGCGCTGACCTGCGACGGACGCTCGCCTGGCCGGGGTTCCACAAGATGGCGAAGACCCACTGGAAGACCGGCGCCAAGGAGATGCTGCGCACGGCGAGCAAGCGGGCCTTCGTCGCCGAGGCCCGGCGCTATGTCCCCGAGCTGCGGGYCACCGACGTGGTTCGTGGCCCCGCGGGAGTCCGGGCCCAGGCCGTCGCCCGCGACGGTAGCCTCGTCGACGACTTCGTCCTGTCCCACAACGGGCGGGTCGTGCATGTCCGTAACGCGCCATCTCCCGGCGCGACGGCGTCGTTGGCGATCGCTGAGCACATCGTCAGCAAAATCGTTCCTGAACGGGCCAGCTGACCGGCCTGAGAAACCGACAAGCCCGAGATTGACAATCCCGCGGCAACCCGTGCATCAAACCCGACGCGGCCGCCCACCAGGCCACGGCAGACGCTGGGATGGGCGAAGCCGGTCGAGGTTTTCAACGATTTACTGGCGAAGCACGCGTCGCCGTGACCGCTTGATTCCACACAGGTATTGGCGGCTCTCCGCAGTTCAAACCAGTCGTGGAAGTCGGACAGCTCCCGGGACACGGTCCTCCCCTGTCCTCGAGCGATCAACCCGGACCGGGTCCAGATTCCCTCTCGCTCCTTGAGGCCGATGTGACCTCTGGTCGAGGATGGCGCAATGGCGTGGTGGGACCGGCCGCCCGGAGCGGAGGCTCCCCCGCCCCGGGCGGCGCGTCCGAAGGGACCGGACACCGGTATACCGCCGTCGGGATGCGTCGACGGCGGTATACCGGCAGACCCGCGCAKGGCCGCCGTTCACACCGTGTAGGGACGCTTCTCCCTGGCCTCCGCGAGCGCGACCGCCCACCACTCGAGTTGCCTGATCAGGGTCTGGGCAGCGGTGTTGCAGCCTTCGGGATCCTTGGGCGTGCCATCGGCGTGGAACCGGTCCCAGGCACCGTGGAAGCTGACCGTATCGCGGATGGTGACCGCGTGCAGCTCGGCGAAAACCTGGCGCAGGTGCTCCACCGCGCGCAGGCCGCCCGCCTGGCCGCCGTAGGAAACGAAACCCACCGGCTTCGCCTGCCACTCGGTGTAATGCCAGTCGATGACATTCTTGAGAACGGCCGGGTAACTGTGGTTGTACTCGGGGGTGATCACGACGAAGGCGTCGGCCGCGGCAAGCTGCCGGGTGACGTCCGCTAGCTCCGCGACTTCTGGACCGCTGGAGGTACCCAGCCTCTCCGGCAGCCTGACGTCATCGAGATCGACGACGCTCGTGACGATCGAATCGTGGGCGGATACCTGCTTGATGAACCACTGGGCGACCACCGGGGCGAAACGTCCTACCCTGTTGCTTCCAATAACTACCGCGAGGTTGGTGGGCTGATCGAGCATGAAAGTCCCCTATTCCGCGGATCGGCGAGATCCGCTCTCGCCAGCAGGCGCCCGGAACTCTAAAACCTCAACCATGATTGAAGTCAAGGCCCCCGGACAGTGGGGCGAGCTGCTGTACGGGCGATACACGGGAAAGATGAGCGACTCGGCCCGGGGCCGCTGCGACAGCATCCCGAACGCCACTTCTCGGCTCCGTTGACCTCAACCATGGTGGAGGTTGCAGGCTCTGTGAGGTCACCGCCCGTCACCAGATGCAGCAGGGCGCTTCGAGGGAGAGTAAGGATGCCAGCACTGGCCGCGCCCACCCAGGGGCCGGAACTCAGCCGGACGRCAACCCGGGTGGTCCTCGTCGGGCTCCTGGCCGGTGTGTTCATGTCCGCTCTGGACAGCACGACCATGGTCAGGYAGTTGGCTGCTTGACGCTGCCTCCGGCCCTGGCCAGCGGTCCCAGCTGGTCCAGCGCGCGCAGCGTCGCGTCGGCGTCGGTGATGGTGAGCAGCCCGAACAGGGCGCGACGGACACCACGAGCGCGCAGCCTCTCGAGCGTGGCCTCGTCGGGATCCATGAGCGGAACGGTCACCGGTGGCGTCRCCACCCCGGCCCGGTCCGCCTCCTCGGCCAGCTCGTCCAGGCCTTGGATCAGCTGGTCGACCGGAAGGGGTGGAGTGAGCCAGCCGTCGCGCCCGGCGATGATCCGGCGGAAGGTCGTCGGGCCCCATCCCCCGATCCAGACCGGCGGATACGGTCGCTGCACAGGCTTGGGCCACTGGAAGACCGGATCGAAATCGACGAAGCGACCGTGGAACTCCGCCTCCTCGGTGGTCCAAAGCGCCTTCACCGCGGCCAGCCGCTCCCGCATCAGCGCCATTCGAGTCGCCGGGTCGGTGCCGTGGTTGCGCATCTCCTCACGCAGCCAGCCGGCGCCGACGCCGAGTTCGAAACGGCCCTCGCTGACCAGGTCCAGGCTGGCCGCTTCCTTCGCCAACAGGAGCGGGTCCCGCTGGACCACGAGCGCGACCGCGGTGCCCACGCGCAACCGGGTGGTCGCGGTCGCCRCGGCCGTCAGACTGACGAAAGGATCAAGATTTCGGTAGTAGTCGCGGGGAATCTCGCCAAGCTCGGGGTGCGGTGTCTCCCGTCGGGCGGGGATGTGGGTGTGCTCGGTGACGAACAGTGATTCGAAGCCGCGCTCCTCGATCACCCGGGCGAGCTGAGCAGGCCTGATCTGTTCGTCAGTGACCGCGGTGAAGATCCCGATATCCATGCGTCGCACCGTAGAGTCTGCCATCAGTGTCAGGGTCAAGAGCGAGGGCTGGAGGCTGGTCCTGATGTTGATCGGCGAGCTGTCGACACAAACCGGCGCCAGGGTGCGGTCCTTGCGCCATTACGAGAAGAACGGACTGCTCGTGGCGGAGCGCGGCGCCAACGGCTACCGCCATTTCCCGGAGTCCGCGGTGGAGACGGTGGCCCGGATCCAGGTGCTGCTCGGCGCCGGACTGTCGGTGGCGACGATCCGCCAGGTGCTGCCCTGCACCATCGACGCGACGCCGCGGATCGTGCCGTGTGCCCAGCTGTCGGCGACACTGCGCCGCGAGCTGGACCGGCTGGAGCTACAGGCCGCGTACCTCGATCGCGCACGTTTCCTGATCTCGACGATGCTCGCGGCCTGAGCGCCACAGGAAGTAGCCGGGCCTCCGGGGCGCAGAACCCGTCAGCCGCCGATACTAGTGGACCTAACGCACCACGATAAGAACCGGTCAATCTTGGTTGCTGGCCCTGAAATCACCGTCCGGCCGGTCGCCACACGTGCCCCGAACAGGGACGATGCTCGGTGACCACGCCGACCGGAACATCGCCTACCGGGTAGAACACGTGTTCCGAACACCTGGCGGTTCCGGGCACTTCCGGGCTTCCTGGTGACCGTGCGCGTTGGGCACCGTGGTCGCGTCCACCCTCCTCTTCCGCCTCTGAATGTGCCCGTGCTCGGGTCGCGGTCGCGCCGAGGAGGGGTGATGGTCAGAACGTCCGCACCCGGGGGCGATGTACCCGCGGTCAGTGCGGCTGATCGAGCTGACTGGCGACGAGCGGGAACTCTGCCTTCAGGAGCGTTGCCAGTTGCTCCTGAAGCTCGCGCAGCGCGGTCGTGGCGATGCGCCACACGATTGACCAGTCGACCTCGAAGTACGCGTGAACAGCGATGTTGCGGAAGCCCGTGACGGACCGCCACGGCACATCCGGCCAGCGGTCGCGGATCTCGGGCGAGACTCGACCGGCTGCCTCGCCGATCACCAGGAGCTTCTGCAGAACGGCGCTCTGGATCAGGTCGCTCGCCAGGAAGGCGGCCTCGTCGACGTCCTGGACGAACGTCGTCGCGGCAGCCGCCGCTTCGATCATGTCGACGAGGTAGAGCTCGTCACGCCGCATAGAGGACCCGAGCCTCCGCGAGTACCCGGTCGCGGATGACCCACTTCAGCCGGGACTTGGGTACCAGGTCGACGTGCCGACCGACGATCTTTTCGAGCTCGTCCCGAAGATCGACGATCTCGAAGCCAAGCTTCGAGTCGGGCGCCAGCACATACAGCAGGTCGACGTCCGAGGAGTCGGTGTCGTCGCCACGAGCCACCGAGCCGAAGACGGAGAGCTCGGCGACCCCGTAGCGTCGGCACACCTCGGCGATCCGGCTGTCACGAAGGTCGACGGTCACCTCGCCATTATCGCCTCCAGGCAGCCACGACCGCACGGCTCGGACACCGCCTCCAACGAGGTGACCTGACCCCGTCCGAGGAACAAGAAGGCCGGGGCGACCAGCGGTGCGCCCAAGAGATCACCTTCCGGACGGGTCACGCGGCACACGTCCGGGGCTACGAATTCTTGTTCGGGGAGGTAGCGCGTTAGCCAACTGGCGGCATCTCATGCCAGGGTGACCATTCGGACCAGGCTTCCCAGTTGGGACGGTCATCGTCGGCGAGCCAGTTCCATGCGTGGGGCTTTGCGACCGGCCCCGCTCGGGGCGGCCGCGGCGGATCAGCGAGCTGGAGCGCGCCGAGCTGACCCGTCGCGGCCTGACCGGGGACATCTCGGCCTCCAGCGTGCGACGGATCCTCGCGGAGCATCCGGTCAAGCCCTGGCGCTACCAAAGCTGGRTCTTCCCGCGGGACCCGGAGTTCACCGCGAAGRCCACCGTCGTCCTCGACCTTTACCAGGGCCAGCCGCTCGGCCCGAACGACCGGGTGATCTCCGTGGACGCCAAGCCGTCCATCCAGGCCCGCGCCCGGATCCACCCGACCGCTCCACCCGCCCCRGGGCGGGTCATCCGGGTCGAGCACGAGTACGAACGCCACGGCGCGCTCGCCCTGCTCGCCGCGCTCGACGTCCACACCGGACAGATCACCGCCACTACCCCGCCGACGAGCGGCATCGCCCCGTTCATGGCCCTGCTCGGCCAGATCATGGCCCAGGACCGGTACAAGAAGGCGGACCGAGTGTTCGTCATCGTCGACAACCACTAAGTTCTGCGCGAACCGMTGGTCCGATCTCTTCGACCTGCCTGTTCTGCCTTCCACCCACAAGCCGGATCGATCGATCAAACCTATTTGCCCAGGTCAGATGCCAACTACACGGCGTAGTGGACCATGTGTACCAGCATCCGAACCGATCGATCTTGGTTGCTGGCCCTGAATTTACTGTCCGRCCGGTCGCTACCCGGGCTCTCACCAGGAAGGATGCCCAGTGACCGCACCKGTCACTATGTCATCTAGCGAATCGAACACATGTCCCGAACTCCTAGTGGTGTCGGACGCTTCGGCCCGTCTCGCGACCGTGATCGTGGGTGTCGTGGTTGGGTCGACGGTTTGTGGTCGGGTTCGGGAGATGTGATGMGCCGTGAGGTCGCACTGAGCGCGATATGACCCGGTCTGGTCAGGCGACGTCGAGCCAGGCGCGGAGAGYCTGGCGGATGACATCGCYGGCGTTGGTGTGCTCGGCTTGGGCGCGGGCGCTGAGCGCGGCGCGCRGTTCGGGGTCGAGGCGGACGGGGACCACCTCGCCCGGGGCGGAGCCGAGGGGCCGGCGTCCGCCGCGGCGGTGGAGGTGGGCGACGTCGTAGCCGGTCTCGGCCTCGGCGGCCAGGTCCTCGACCAGCTCGTCGGTCACGGGTACGCCGCCTGCCGTCCGGCGGGCGGTCTCCTTGTT